>JAKBSX010000019.1 GCA_021844725.1 Actinomycetes bacterium
AGTATTTCAGCTATCTGAACTGGCGCCGGGCTTCCCCAAGAACGATTTTTAAACTCAAAGAGGCAGATTTAGATTATTCGTTTTGGACGGTCAACAGGCCGGATGCAATTTCAAACCTGATTAATGTCGGTGCGCAATATCTGATCACCGATGAGGTAGCTCTTGCCATAGGTATTACTCGGCATTAAAAGTATCATGCAGTGATAGTTAATGCGAAACTTGAAGTTAATATTACTGTTGAGTAACTGTTTGGTTATAAACTAAACGTCGTAATTTGGAAAAGGTAGGGAAACCTAATATGAACATTACGGTTTGTGTCAAACAGATCCCTGATCAGTCGAGTCCCGGAAAATTGGATCCCGGGTCGCATAATCTTGTCCGGGATGGAAAGCTGATCCTTGATGATTCCGACAGTTACGGAGTTGAAATGGCTTTGCAGCTTGCTGCCGAGGCCGGCGGCGGTGAAGTAACTCTGGTTAGCATGGCCCCAAATGGAGAAGTTTCTGGCATTCGTACAGCACTTGCCATGGGGGCGGATAAAGCGGTGCTGGTCTCAGATGCAAAGCTGGCGGGAGCCGATGCGCTTACTACGGCGAAGGTTCTTGCTGCGGCGATCAAGCGTAACCCCTTCGATCTGGTCATTGCTGCGACCGAATCCACTGATGGATACACGGGGACAGTCCCTGTGCAGATAGCTGAAATACTGGATATTCCTTCTGTAAGCTTTGCCAAAAAGGTTGAGTTATCCGGAGGCATCCTCAAAGTTCAAAGGCAGACCGAACTTGGATATGACCAAGTAGAGTGTCCTCTTCCGGCCCTGATATCAGTTACCGCTGGGGTGGTGGAACCAAGATATCCATCGTTTAAAGGAATTATGTCAGCCAAAAGCAAACCCGTAGAGGTCCTGGAAGCGTCAACGCTGGGTATTGAACCAGGTCGCAATCAGGAGATAATAACGGTTAGATCAGCTGAGGAGCGGTCGTCTGGAGTGATTATTACTGACGAGGGAGATGCTCACCAACAAATTATTGAGTTTCTGGAGCAACTTAAGGTCATCTAGTCCGGATATGGGAATACAAAGCTACGCAAGGAAAGTAAACATATAAATGACATTGTCTAAGATTTGGGTATTTGCGGAATCAACTGAATCAGGAATTACTTCAACTTCACTTGAACTTATTTCGGCGGCTAGTAAATTTGCTGATCATGTGGAAGTTTTCGTTGCTTCACCGGAGCCAGGTTACAGTGAAATAGTTGGCGCCTACGGTGCCACCAAACTTATCCAGGTGACTGATGTAAACGACAGGCTGATCGGCACGGTGGTAGCTTCGGCCATGGCTCAGCTGCTTTCAGGGAATACTGTGGACGCGATATTTTTCGCCATGACTCCGGAAGGTCGTGACTGTGCGGCAAGGTTGTCTGTCAAACTGGATGTTCCCGTGCTTACCAACGTTGTCAATCTTTCAGTTGACGGGACGCGCCTCGTAAGTGAGCATGCCATATTTGGTGGTTCTGAAATAGTGCAGGCTGGATTTACAGGTTCATCTCCGGCAATATTTGCTATTAGAGCCAAGTCTTTTACTGCCGAAAGCCGCGGAGGAATGCCAGCTGAAGTTGTACAAGTCGGTGTTGGAGATTTGGGTTCTGCAGGTAAAGCTCGGATTGTTGAACAACATTTAGAAGAGCGATCTGGTCCGAAGCTCGATGAAGCCCCGGTGGTGGTCTCTGGCGGACGCGGGCTCGGCCAGGCGGAAAACTACAAATTGGTTGAGGAATTAGCAAAGCTGCTCGGTGGGGCTCCGGGTGCCTCAAGGGCTATTGTTGATGCAGGATGGGTGCCCTATTCGTATCAGGTAGGTCAGACCGGTAAGACGGTAAAGCCAAATGTGTATATCGCCTGTGGAATATCCGGAGCAACTCAGCATATGGTTGGGATGAAGGGCGCCAAGAATATTATTGCCATCAATAAGGATGAGGACGCTCCGATATTCTCAATCGCTGATCTTGGGATAGTTGGCGACGTTCATAAAATTGTCCCGAAACTTATTGAGGCTCTGCAATCCCGGACCTGAATGGTGGCACCTGGCTGCAATGGATAAGTCACCGAAGGTGTCCTTTTATTTGCTATACCAATGGCCACGGGTAGCAGCGCATTTCCGGATCTGGAAGTGGGAATTTTCTCTTTTTCAAAATTGAAGTGACCCGAAGCTCAAGAGCGGCAGACTCCTCCGCTGTCAGTAGGTTCCTGGTGCTCTTAATGAGTAATGGAATCGCTTCTCTTATGTGACTTATGAGATCGTCCGGGATTTTCAAACCGGCGAATTCCCAGATCACGGTTCTCAATTTATAAATACTGTGAAAACACAGTCCTTGGTCGATACCCCATATATGGTTATTTTCGTCGATCAGCAAATGGCCAGATTTTCTGTCGGCATTATTTGCGATAATGTCAAACAACGCGAACTTCATAAACTGCGGGTGTAGTTCTTCACGCTCAAACAGAGAAAAATAGTGCTCTGAAAAGTCAGCTTCAATAAACAGCTGAAGGCTCCCAATGCCGAGCGGGGCATCGCCTCTTAGTACCGTGGGTGGAACGAGATCCCAGTTTAACGCTTGTGAGAGTTCATAAGCTGCTACTTCTCGTGCGTATAGTCCATCGGGAAAATCCCACAGAGCGCGCTCACCTTGGTGAGGTTTGTATATGGCTTTTATAGCTCTATCTTCCAGTGTTACCTGAACCAGGTAGGTGCCGTTTGAGCTATAGGGCATTCTCCCTATTACTTCAAGCTGACCAAGGTTCAGTAAGTCTATAAATTCGGAGCTCTGTGGCCGTTTGTCTTGGGACATGCGTGACCTGAGGGATCAAGTGGATAACCACAAAGCGGACAAGGAGGGCGGCCAGCTTCAACCAGTCTGGTGCCCTGTATGGCGATCATTACGGCCTGTTCTTTTGAAATCCCAACGTGGAGAAGAGAAATGCTGTCACCCTCATCATCTTCAGCGATTGATTCGAGTTGCAGGTGTATTTGATCAGTTTCTTCCGAATATGAGATGGCAATGGAACCTATTGGCCAGCTTATCTCATATGGGAGAATGAGATCGCTGGGTTCATCGGTATGACCTGGCCTGGGAAGCTCTTTTATGAGATTTGCAAGGTGCTGAGCAAGTGCGGCGACCTGAGTCTTTTCCAATTTTAAGGTAATTAAGTCACCCAAGTATCTAGCTTGGAAGAGAAATATCCGTTTGCCCGGTTCTCCAATAGCTCCTAAGGCAACGTGATCAACGGTTGGGAAATCTTTTGAATCTGACAATTATGACACCTTGACTGATAATTGTTTATGCCAATTGCTTCCAAGAACAACTGGTCCTGAGGATGTATACGATATTGCAGAGACCGAACAAGTGCCAACCGTAAGTCGTTGGAACATATCCAGATGCATTCCCAATGCATTACAAAGGAAGGTTTTTATTGGGTCGGCATGCGAGTAGGCAACCACTATTTTACCTTTGTTTTCTCTCTGTACGAATTCAACAAACGCTGATACACGGGCCTGCATTTCCATAAATGATTCTCCTGATGGAAATCTAAAAGTAGAAGGAGATTTTTGCACCTGCTGCCACTCCGGGAGTTTATAAAGTTCCTTGAGTTCTCTGCCCGTCCATTCCCCGAAATCGCATTCATTAAGGAGTTTGTGTATTCGTACTTCCCTTGAAATAAGTTTGGCGAGTGGCGTAGCAGTCTGTTGTGCTCGTTCCAGGGGACTTGAATATATTTCCGCAATCGCCTCCAGCTGCGACAGTTGCTGAGCTACTTCTTCCGCCTGCTGTAATCCCTGATCTGAAAGATCCAAGCCTGGAGCACGGCCTGGAAGAATCTTGCCTGTGGTTGGGGTGTTGCCGTGTCGAACTAGTAATAGTGTGGTTGGCGTTTCGTTTACGGTTCCAGTATTTTGATCTGTCTTATCTTGCTTGTTTTGTTCACTCATGTATTAAGAAAGTTAGTCTGACTTTTGGAAAAATCATCCGGGGGATGTTCGATATCGTTATTTACGACAGCCGTTCAACTATCATGGCCATCCCCATGCCTCCTCCAACGCACATAGTTTCGAGCCCAAACTGTTTGTCGCCTATCTTCAGACCGTTTAGGAGCGTAGTCATGATTCGTGCACCAGTCATTCCAAATGGGTGCCCAAGTGCAATTGCTCCACCGTGCGGATTCAGCTGGTCTTCAATTGAAATTGACAGTTCGTCACAGACGGCGAGAACTTGAGCGGCGAATGCTTCGTTGAGTTCAACGATATCTATATCGGCGAGTGTCATTCTCGCTAATGAAAGTACTTTTTTGACAGCTTCGATGGGTCCAACTCCCATTATTTCAGGAGCAAGACCGGTAACCGAAGAAGCGACTATCCTTGCCAGTGGAGTGATACCTAGCCGTTTAGCCTTGTCATCAGACATCACTAATACAGCAGCAGCCCCGTCGTTCAAAGGGCAGGAGTTGCCTGCAGTTACGCTTCCATCGGGAAGAAATGCTGGAGGTAACTGACCCAATTTTTCTAGGTCAGTATTGGGTCGGGGTCCGTCATCTTTGGTGATCAAATGCCCGTCATGGAGAGGATATGGCGTGATTTCCCTATCAAAGAATCCATCTGACTGGCTATTGACTGCGCGGTCTTGGGAAAGCTTGGCAAACTCATCCATCCTGTGTCTTGATATCCCATATTTCGCGGCTACATTTTCTGCTGTAAGACCCATGGAAATGTACATGTCATTGACATAATCGCTTCTGGATTTGTCGGTGAATCTGGGATTGAAATCCTGCTCTGAGAGTCCTACCCCTAGAGTCCGAGTAGTGCTCTCAACGCCTCCAGCTATGAATACCTCTCCTTCGGAGGCTTTTATGGTGTGGAATGCCATGCGGATGCTTTGGAGGGAAGAAGCACAGAATCGGTTTACCGATGTGCCCGGGACCGAATCTGGTAGTCCTGCTAAAGCTGCAATGATTCTTGCCATATTCATAGACTGTTCGCCGGCATGGTTGGCTGCCCCGAATATCACATCATCTATTTCAACTTCGTTGAGCTGAGGAATCTTATTTAGGAGAGCTCTAACTATAAAAGCTCCCATATCGTCCGGTCTGATGTCGACCAATGACCCTTTGAAAGCCCGGCCGATTGGGGTTCTTGCTGTTGCTACGATTACAGCCTCTGTCATAGGTCCTCGCTCAAGCCATCTATAGTTATCTGTAGTTTATGTTACTCGTCGGTCATTTAGCAACAATTGGCTGAACCGGTGAAATTTATGGCTGTATAGCGTCTGGTTTCGGGTTTGAATTCTGTCGGTAAAGCTCATTGTCGGCCCGCCTGGCAGCCCGCTCTTCATGCTTGGCCCACTGGAAAAATATTATGGCTAAAGCACCGACAGTGAAAACTTCGCCGAAAACCCAGAGTACCGCTCCTCCTGCATGTACATCTGCAAGCGTATGAGCAGGGGAAATAGACACCCTTTCCGAAGTCAGGGCAATACCCAGGAAAGTGCTAAAAGGGATACCTATAAGTAGATAAGCTAATTTTGCGCCATATGACATTTTCCATCTGATCGGGTCTACACCTATCAGGGTGGTCCAGAAAATCAGCCCAGCTACCAGAAAATGAAGGTGCGTATAGTCGTGGAACAAAGGGTGCTCTATTGACAATTGATAAACCGGTGTCAGAAAGTAGATGTACATGGTTGAATAGTTGATCAACCAGGCGGTGACTGGAAACGTGATTACAGAGATGACTTTGGAGTGTAGGAACTTTATGGTTTTAGTTTGGACTGGTTTTTTTGAGGCTTGCAGTAAAAGGGTCATCGGCGCGCTGAGGGCGATCAACATTGGCGCCATATTCATAAGCATTAGGTGCTGAATAACGTGCATTGTGAATACTGTGTCATCATATGCAGCTATCCCTGATCCTGTAGCAAGAAATACAATGGCTATTCCACCCAGAAATGATGCTGTTCGCAAGACCGGCCATTTGCGCCCTTTGCTGGCCATGGTTTTTACCCCAAGCAGGTATAGCCCAGCCGAAATTAGCTCTAAAAGCAGTGCCAGAAGCGCCAGTGGATTTGTTTGAAAACCAGTTAGAAGGACGGAGAGCTTTACTGGTGGGGACGGTATGGCTAAAAGAAGTTGCAGCGGCATCACTAGCCAATTATAGGCATCGATCTACAAGACAGTTAACCCGGATCAGTCGTCTAGTTTCAACTCCCTGGCCAAACGCGATGCATGTCCGGTAGCTTTTGTTCCATACCAGGTCTTGGTAATTACTCCGGTTTCATCGATTACGAATGTTGATCTGATAACGCCTACTGATTCTCTGCCGTACATCACCTTTTTGCCGTAAGTGCCCCAACGGCTCATTGCTTCCTTATTTGGATCCGATAGAAGCTCAAAACCAATATTAATTTTTTTTATAAATTCCTTGTGTTTTTCTGGCGAATCAGGAGATACGCCAAGGACTACGTATCCAGCCCTTTTAAGTTTTGGCAAAATTTCGGTGAGTTCAGCCGCTTGCGTTGTGCAACCAGGGGTAAGGTCTTTAGGGTAGAAGTAGAGCACTACTTTGCACCCAATGAACTGGTCCAGGCATAGGGTTTTGTTATCCTGGTTCGGCAAGCATAGTTCTGGGGACTGATCTCCAGGCTGCAGTCTTACTGATTCATTTTCCACCATGTATTGCAACTTAGTGCAGATTTCTCGGTTTGACGCCGATGGGTGGTAGGGATTCTAAACCTGGCAATTCGACCCAAGTTCAGCGTTCCCACTAGTTTGTAGTTATGGAAAAATTTCAAGAGCTAGAACCAGTTGAGAGATTATTGGTAGTTGTGGCACATCCCGATGACGTCGATTTCGGATCAGCTGGGACAATTGCAAATTGGGCTTCAGCCGGAACCAATATCGCATACTGCATTGTGACAGATGGTGATGCTGGCGGATTTGAAGAGCATATTGATAGAACTGAAATTCCCGCGATCCGCCGGGAAGAGCAACGTAATGCGGCTAAAAAAGTTGGAGTTAGTGAAGTCACTTTTTTGGGTTACCATGACGGCGAATTGGTCGCTGATACTGGACTCAGAAAGGACATTGTCCGCCAGATAAGGAGGTTCAGACCTGATCGGATACTCTGTCAATGTCCGGAGAGGAACTATCAGAGGATATTTGCCTCCCATCCTGATCACCTGGCTGCCGGAGAAGCCACAATACAGGCCGCCTATCCCTATGCTCGCAATCCGTTTGCGTATCCTGAACTTCTGGCGGAGGGATTAGAAGCACATAGTGTCAAAGACGTGGTTTTGCAGGCATCACCCAACCCAAACGCCTACGTTGATATAACCAAGTTTGTTGACCTTAAGATTGCGGCTATCTTAGAACATAAAAGTCAGCTCCCTGATCCAGTCGAGACCGCAAAAATGGTTAAATCTTGGGTATCGAGTTCAGCCGAGCTGGTTGGACTCGATACCGGAAGCTTCGCGGAGCTGTATCAGCTTGTAATGACTAGTTGACATCGCCAGCCAGGAATTGAGTTCTAAAAAGTTCTGAATAACTGCCCCGTCGTTCGAGAAGTTCGGAATGTGAGCCTATCTCGATTATTCGGCCCTGATCCAAGACTACGATACGATCGGCTTGAACGATTGTGGATAGCCTATGGGCAATAACAATGGAGGTCCTTCCCTTGAGCGCCTCTGCGAGTGCTTCTTGAATGAGGAGTTCATTCTCGGAATCAAGGTGGGAAGTAGCTTCGTCTAAAACTACGATTGCTGGTTGCTTTAATAGCACTCTGGCAATAGCGATTCGCTGTTTTTCGCCGCCTGAAAGGCGGTAACCGCGTTCGCCCACGACAGTGTCGAGTCCCAGGGGAAGCTCATCGATCATCTTCTCGAGGCGCGACTGGCGTACAGCTCGTTGGAGTTCTTCTTTGCTGGCATCCGGCTTGGCGTACAGTAGGTTTGATCTTATGCTTTGGTGGAACAGATGCGGATCCTGACTTACCACACCGATGGCACTGGTAAGGGATTGTAGTTTCAGCTTTTTTAGATCGATACCGTCGATAGTTATGGTTCCTTCAGTTGGATCGTAAAGTCTTGATACAAGAGATGACAGAGTTGATTTGCCAGCTCCTGAATGGCCTACCAGAGCAATGAATTCACCAGGATGAATCTCCAGGTTTATATTTCTCAGCACCTGAGCAAAAGGTTGATCATTGCGGTCAGCTGGCGGCGATTCCAAAGATGCCACATATGCGGTATCGGGATAAGCAAAACTTACATTTTCAAATTTGATTTCTCCTTTAGGCAGGGGTAGATCAATGGCATCAGGATCTTCAGTGATTTCCGGCTTGGCATCTAAAACTTCGAAGACCCTGTCGAAGCTGACAAATGCCTGGAGAAGATTTACTTTAGCCGAAGCAAGGTCTGTAAGCGGGGAAGTGAGCCTGGTAACGTATTGCGCCAGAGCGACGATTCCTCCCACGGATGCTGTCCCTAGTATTGCCTCACGGCCTCCTATCAGATAGACAGCAACCGTAGCGAGCCCCCCTACGATAGCCAGAATTGCAAAGTATGTTCTTGATACCAGGGCTGTTGATATGCCAGCTCGCTTTACAAAGTTAGCCTGCGCCGCAAACGTGCTTGCTTCGTCGGCTGGGCGACCAAACAGTTTTACCAAAAGTGCCCCTGCCACGTTGAATCTTTCGGTTGTGATGGTTGACATTTCTGCATTTTTTTGCATTTGGGTTCGGGCGAGGTGAGTGAGTTTTTTGCCGAAGAATCGATCAGCAAATATAATCGCCGGAACGGTTATCAATGAAACCAGTGTTACCGGGACGGAGATCCTTGTCATAAAAAACAAAGTTGTGATGATTATAAAGGAGTCTGAAACTACTGAGTTTATGGTAGCTACTGCATTCTGAGCTCCGATGACGTCGTTATTTAATCTTGAAAGGACTGCTCCAGTCTGAGTTCTTAGAAAAAATGAAATTGGCATTCGTTGGATGTGTTCGAATAAGGCAACTCTGAGATCGAATATCACACCTTCCCCAATGACGGAATTTAGCCATCTCGTTGCCACCCCAAGAACAGTTTGAGCAATCGTCAGCAATATAGCGAGAATCGCCAATTGGTATAAAAGGTGTAGGGATTTTTTGCCAATAGCATCGTTGATAAGAGCTTCAAATACCAAAGGGGGGAGTGAGCCGACGATCGCATTTGCGATTATAAGGATTAGGTTGGTGTAGAGCAGCTTTCGGTATCGGTGTGCGAATTTCCAAGCCCGAAGTAGAGTTTCTTTATCTAGGGACTTGCCTGAAATTGGGAGGTCATGCCTTGCTGCCCGCATGTACTGCAACTAGATTCGTCTCCGTTCGTGTAAAAGATATAAAACGTATTGGTCTAAGATTTCTAACAACTTTTATCTCAGGATAATTCAACCGAGCGAGTCCATGGATGTTTAGGGTGATTTAGGTGATATATGAGCAGTTCTACCAGATAATTTATAAAAGGCGAGATGTTCGGGGCCAATTTAGCGGTGAGCCAATAGAGCCCGACGCTCTGGAGCGAATATTAAGTGCAGCCAATGCTGCCCCAAGTGTTGGGATGAGTCAACCATGGGACTTCATTTTGGTTGAAGACCCGGAAATACGCAAGAAATTTGCTGCTCACGTGGAAGAAGAAAGAGTGGCATTTGGAAAGCTTTTACCAAGCGACAGGCTGGCAACTTTTGAGAAGATAAAGATAGAAGGGATTCTGGAGTCCAGTCTTGGGATTGTGGTTACATATGATCCCGCCCGGGGTGCTCCGGCGGTTCTCGGTCGAAATACTATCGACGACGCTGGACTTTATTCAGTTTGTCTGGCAATTGAGAACCTTTGGTTAGCTGCAACCTGTGAAAATTTGGGAGTAGGTTGGGTCTCATTTTACAAGGAGCAGTTTCTTTCTGACCTTGTGGAGCTTCCGGATCAGGTGAGGCCTATTGCCTGGTTATGCGTTGGCCCGGTGACCCATCTCGAAGATACTCCTGATCTAGAAAGATTAGGATGGCAGAAAAGGCGCTCACTAGATGACAGAGTGTTTGCAAATCGATATGGAGTAAAAGATCAGCTTCGAAATTGGCAATAAAATTCTGCTTTTATATTTATTTAGTCTGGGACCTGACGACTACAATAGGCCCAATTGTCCTCCAAAGGAGGGTATTGGATTCGGCCATGAATCAATGATTGGAGTCAGCCCGCTTTTTGGTTATCGTTTTTCCGGGCATTTGTAAGAACTTATCATGGGTGTGATAGGCCCCGTCGAAAAAGCCTCGGGCGTCCTATAATTATTTGGTAACCGAGTTGCCATAGCCAAAACCTTCTGATAATTGAGCGTACAGGTTTTAGCTGTTTAATTCCGACTCGTGGTCTAGCAGAAGCTGTTTAATTTTGTTGCCCCATCTGTACGATCCTGTTTTCCCATTTGAAAGTATGGCTCTGTGACACGGGATGATTAGGGCGTGACGATTCATTGCACAGGCGGTGCCGGCAGCCCGATACGCCTTTTCGTAACCCGCCTTTTCCGCCAGATCCTTATAAGTAATTTTGGCTCCAAACAGCACTTTGCTGAGAGCGTTCCAGATATCGAATTGAAATCGGGTGCCAATTATATTCAGTTGGCTGGCAATATCATTTGAGCCGGATCTCCGTTCAAAGTAGTTGTAAAGAAAGCCCTCGATAATGCGGTCCAATGGATTGAACCCGGGTCGCATTTTGAGCGTACCGGTGGATGCGATTTGGGCTAAATGGTGAAGATCGTCAGTGAAGCCTGAGGCAAGAATTTGATTGGATTCCTCATTTATGACTACAGCAAAGTCGCCTACCGGAGTTGGATGGAACTTCACGAAACTCGAATGCGTCTTATCCAAGTGGTATCTCCCTGGCGGTTAGCAGCCGCTCTGTCTCTTGGGAAGGTGCTGAGCTGATTCTATCCGATGAGGAGCCTAATTGCCGTTTGAAGGTGAAATCCAGCGGTGTTTTCACTTATCTCAGATATTGAGTTTTCATCCTGATTTTTCTTGGGTCTCGTCCGGGTAAAATTCCAGCTGAATTCAGAACCTTATTCTTACCGACGGGCAGTCGTAATTGTTATTGCCCAGCATGAAGAACTCTTTGCGAATATATTATATATAGTTTGTGAAAAGCCAGTTAATAGATGTCTCCGAGCTTTCTTATCAACTTCTTCTGGATGATATTTGTAGTCACCTCAGAGATGGGAAGGTAGTTGCAATGGCTACTGATACAGTCTTTGGTTTGGTAGCTAGTGCCAAAGACTGTGCGGCTTTGGAGGCGGTGGCTGCCATCAAACAAAGAGACTCGTCTATTTCTATGCCAGTATTGATTGGGGAGCTGTCTCAGTTCCAACTTCTGTGCAGACACAAGTTGGAACAGCTTCAAATAGATGATGATGCCCTATGGAAGTTCTGGCCAGGACCGTTGACCGTAGTGGTAGATCTTCGCCAAGGAGCCCTTTGTGACAGGTATTTCCAGTCTGGTACGGTCGGAATTCGCCTGCCAAATGATCAGCGTCTTCGTGATATGGCAAATAAGGTTGGTCCGATTGTTGCAACCAGTGCCAATTTGCATGGTCTTCCTACACCTACATCCGGCAAAGAAGTGCTGCGACAGCTGGGGCCCAGCTCACTCTCATTGGGGCTGAGCATGGTTTTAGACGAGGAATCGAGATCTGAAGTGGCTTCCACGGTTATTGATATTTCAGGGTCCGAGCATCGTATCGTGCGAATAGGAAGGATTTCTGCAAATGCACTGAGCAGTGCATTCAGAATCGATGTTGGCAAGTAGTAGAATCTATAGGTGCTCAACCTTGATGGTGAGTTAAACTGTTGTAGCGTCACCACAGGAAGGCCTCAATTTAATGTCTGACTACAGTCGTTTTTATCCCATAACTTCGGTTCAGGATCCGGAGCTCGGAACGATACTGGATATGGAAGTCTTTAGGCAGGCTTCGACCCTTCAGTTGATAGCTTCGGAGAATTTTGCTTCCAAGGCGGTTATGGAGGCAGCTGGTTCAGTGCTGACCAATAAGTATGCCGAAGGATATCCTAACCGAAGGTACTACGGTGGAAACAAATTCATAGACAGGGTCGAGGATTTGGCAAGGCAGCGCCTCATGAATTTGTTTGGTGCTGACCATGCCAACGTCCAGCCACACGCCGGCGCAAATGCCAATGCGGCGGTTTTCTTGGCACTTCTGAAGCCCGGCGATACGGTTTTGGCCATGCGCCTGGATCAGGGCGGGCATCTCACTCATGGATCTCCAGTTAACTTTTCCGGGCAACTTTATAACTTTGTTTCATATGGTGTGACGCCAGCTGGGCCGGAAGGTGAGAGAATCGATCTCGATAACTTGTACGATTTGGCCCGCTCTGAAAGGCCAAAGCTTATTATCGTAGGGGCGACTGCGTACACCAGGGTGATTCCTATAGAACCACTAAGAAAGATTGCTGACGAGGTGGGCGCTTATTTGATGTTTGACGCTGCCCATGTCGCTGGACTAATAGCGGCAGGCGTATATCCTTCACCAGTTGGGTCTTCCAGATCCGGGAGAAATAATGGTGCGGATGTGGTGACCTTTACAACCCACAAGACAATGAGGGGACCAAGAGGCGGTGCAATTTTGTGCACCGAGGAGCTGGCTTCTGCGATTGACAAAGCCGTCTTTCCGGGTTTACAAGGGGGACCGCTCGAGCACATTATCGCGGCCAAGGCGGTAGCGTTCAAAGAAGCCAGTGCTCCAGAGTTCGTTGACTATCAAAAGCAGGTAATCGCAAATGCAAAAAGCCTGGCAAATGCCCTTGAAAAACAGGGATTCAGGCTTGTTTCTGGCGGAACTGACTCTCATATGATAGTAGTTGATCTTCGCAGTTTTGATTCTGAGCTAACTGGCAAAGAGGCCCAGGAGGTTCTGGATCGAGCAGGGATCACCTGTAATAGAAACCAGATTCCATACGATCCCCGTTCTCCTTTTGTGACCAGCGGTTTACGATTTGGTACGCCAGCACAAACGACAGCTGGCATGACTGAGCCGGAGATGGAACATATTGCAGAGTTAGTGGGCCGTGTGCTTGCCAATCGATCGGATGACACCATTGTGTCTCAGGTGGCAGAAGAGGTGGCGTTGCTTTGTTCGAAATTTCCGCCGCCATTCATGCAGTGATATCTGGCGGTTATTGAGTGCTCGGATATTTGATTGTCCTGGCAGTGGCGATTGTGGTCTGTTATGGGACCACGTTCCTGGTTAGGCGTTTGGCATTTAAAATTAATGCAATTGTTGTTCCTGATGAGCGTCGGGTTCATAAACAGCCAACCGCCACTACTGGCGGCATTGCCATGTACGTCAGTTTTTTGGCTGCAATTGGAGTTGCCTATATTCTCCCACAATTTCGTCCGATGTTTCGGGGCAGCTCAGAATTGTTGGGGGTGTTGATCGCAGGTAGCGTGATGTTTTTCGTCGGCCTCATTGACGATCTTCGAGATGTGTCGGCTCCGGCTAAGGTAGCTGGTCAGGTTCTGGCAGCCAGTGTCCTGACCTTTTTTGGTGTGACAATGTTTTATTTTAAGGTGCCTTTCGCCGGGGTTGTGGTTCTTTCATCTTCGATAACTCCACTTCTGACTGCCGTTTGGGTGGTGGCGATGGCTAATG
>JAKBSX010000599.1 GCA_021844725.1 Actinomycetes bacterium
CTTTACGACGGTGCTTCCACACCAAAGGACTGCCCTTCAGCTATCGCCACGTCAGCCCCAAGCTCACCAGGGGACCTTAGTAAGGCCATCGAAACCGGGTCATATGCGAAGATTAGTTTTATGTCATTGGCTTGAGCAAAACTGATTATCTGTTCCATGGGCTCTAACAGCCCAAGATAGTTTGGATAACCGATCACTATCGTTCCGGGAAGTGTCGGATTTTCTACCGGCCAGCTAGTCGACCCATTACGGATAGGTATTTCTTGAATACTATGTCCAGTGCCATTGGCAAAGGTGTTTACAACCTGGCGATAAGCTGGGTTTATGCCTTGGGAAATCCAGACCAGGCCGTTTTTGCTTTGAGCTACTGTTAGGTTGATGGCCTCTACAAGTGCGGAAGCACCGTCGTAAAGTGACGCGTTAGAAATCTCTAGCCCAGATAGTCGAGAGACAAGGCTTTGATATTCAAATAATGCCTGCAAAACACCCTGAGCCACTTCGGGCTGATACGGGGTATATGCAGTAAGAAATTCGGATCTGGTTGACAAAGACTTTATTGCTGAAGCAATGTCATGGTCGTATGCTCCACCACCGGCAAAGGAGATAAAGTCTGGACCGAGAGCACGGTTCTTTGCAGCTAAGGTTTCCAGTTCTTCCAGTACGTCAAATTCAGATTTTGAATCTGGCAGTTTTAGGGAATCCCTCGATAGCCGAATCGCTGACGGGATAGTTTCGAAGAGCTGATCTACTGATTCAATGCCCAGGAAGGTGAGCATTTCTGCCACTTCATTGGGCGTATGTGGAATGAATCCGGACAATTATGACCACCTGAAGGTTGATTTTTTGGGTATTAGCAGTTTCATTTGAGCCAAGACTTTATAGCTTGGAATATGTCTTACGGACAAATGGGGGCTTGACAAGCTTTGCCTCCAATCTCGTTCCATTGGCATCGATGGTGACGTTTTGATTTGCCTGGTAATCTGTTTCGACAAACCCCAGGCCAATACCTAACTTCAAGATCGGTGAATATCCACCTGAGCTGACAGTTCCGATCTCTTTACTTCCTATTAAGATTTTCTGCCCGGAGCGCAGCGGTTTGCGAGACAGGCTTTGGATGCCCACCAATGTTATTTTCAGCCCCTTTTGCAGCTTGTCTTGAAGAGCTTGTCTGCCGAGAAATTCCGGCTTTGAAAACGCGACCACCCACTGAAGTCCCGATTCGAGCGGTGATATTCCTTTTCCGAGCTCATGGCCATGTAGGGGAAGCCCCGCTTCAAGACGTAGGGTGTCACGAGCTCCCAGTCCGGCAGGTGTTGCTCCCGCGTCTAGTAGGCCGTCCCATATCTTGCTGGCAATATGGTTTGGAGCATAGATCTCAATCCCGTTCTCACCGGTATAGCCAGTCCCAGCTATTTTCAGCTCTGTATCCTGCCATAGCAGGTTCCGTACCTCAAAATGAGCAACCCCGGTTCCTTCTGGAATTACTTGGACCAGGACGTCTTTGTAGGCTGGACCTTGTAGCGCAATGATTGATCTGGTCGGGGTGACGTCGGTTCCCGGAATCCACCTGAGCACTCTGGAAGTATTCGAAGCATTAGGCATTACATCAAAACCTTCTGGGTCAGTCCACCAGACGATAATATCGTCGAGTACCGAACCGTCAGCTGGATCCAACAGGTGGGTATATTGAGCCCTTCCGGTTGAGATCTTGTTCAGATCATTTGTAAGGGTCTGTTGTAATTGAGTGAAAGAGTCGGGTCCTTCAACTCTGACCGTACCGAGATGGGAAACGTCAAATATGCCAGCTCCCTCCCGGGTTGCCATATGTTCCCTGATTGTGCCGCCCGGATAGGAAAGTGGCATCTCCCATCCTCCAAATTCAGTCATTTTCGCCCCAAGTTTCAGGTGGCTGTCGTAAAGGGCTGTTCGTCGTAAAGTCACCTAAATAACTTACTTCGGACTTAGGAGGTTTGTTGCATTAAATCCTTCAACCTTGGGCGTGTTTAAATTCTCGTACAGATCCGGGGACGCATAGGTTTGCTGGTAGGTGGATTAGGAATTAAGGTTATACATCCGGATGTAAGCTTCATCTACAGGTTTAGAGTTCCGGTCGTGAATCCCCGGGGAATCTGCAGATTGGCGCTCTGGCTTAACTCAGGCGGACTTGGTGGCGATTAGATGGCTAATTTTTGCTGCCCCGGCAGAGGCCGTCGTTGTTGCTCATTTTGATCAGAAGATTCGTCTGATCGATCAAGTTCAATTACCGCTGCGTTGAGTTGATTTACAATCTCTTGAATTGAGAGCACAATTGACATTATCAACTGCCCACCTCTCATCAGGTCAACAAATTCTTCCCCATTGCGAAGAAGTATGGTTCCCTGGCCGACGACCAACAGATCCGCATTTGAAAGATCTTCTTTGAGATTGCTTCTAAGGTACTCCACTGCCCTTCTTGCAGCTTGGAGCGAAATCCCTCCAGCAAGTAATTGCTTAATGACTTTTAGCTCAAGAATGTCCCTGTAGGAGTATGAACGTTGCGAACCTGAGCCATGAGCATCTGCCACAGATGGTCTGACCAGACCCGTCCGTGCCCAATAGTCAAGCTGACGGTAAGTTATTCCTGCTAATTTGCAGGCTTGCAGACCTCTGAAGCCTAACGGCTTGTCCATCTCAATCTCCTACAAGAGTGTAGTTACATATTGGTAGTGATAAAGTATGACAGAAAAAGTGGATCAAATGTTAGTTGTTTTAAAGATTTCCCAGATAAATTTACAAATATTTAGCCAGAAAAGTCTTCAGGACGCAAATTGTCCAAAAATTGTTTGAACTCCCCCACTAACTCATCGGGGTTTTCGTCGGCAAACGTGTCTTCTCTGTCAGCATCGAGCACTTCTACCGATATGCCTTCATTGTTCAAGAGATCTTCAGCAACGAAAATGGGGACTGGCATTCTGATCGCTACCGCTATGGCATCGGAAGGCCGTGAGGACACCTTGAATGTCCTTTCTCCTCTGTTTATAGTCAA
>JAKBSX010000600.1 GCA_021844725.1 Actinomycetes bacterium
TAAATAGGCTAAAAGCGGAAAGTGGAAACGTAAAATTAAGTTTTGAAGTAAAAGACACCGGCAAGCTCAACGACAGCGGGATCTTCCAAGCCTTCGTCAAGGAACACTAAATGATATGCAGAGGGATAGGTCAGTCTTTGGCAATATGCCTGTCGGCCTGCTGCTGCTGATTGAGCGATGTCCACGTTGAATCCGCATGCAGATAACTGTTCTGATAAAGTAGAGGCGCTTGCTGTATGCTTGTCCACTATAAGAATGTTAATCATCTGAAGGTTAGGAATCCCCAGTGTTCTTGTGGTCTCGGTGGCCTCGCCTAGTAGAACCTCAAAATAAAACGTTGTTCCGCTTCCGCACTTGCTTCGAGCATGGATGCGCCCGCCCATTGCCTTAATGAGCCTCTGGCAGATGACAAGTCCAAGGCCTGTCCCGCCATAGCGCCTAGTGGTAGAGGCATCAGCTTGAGTGAAAGGGGTAAACAACCGGGTAAGTCGATTTTCTGCGATGCCTATGCCGGTGTCTTTTACTTCAAAACTTAATTTTACGTTTCCACTTTCCGCTTTTAGCCTATTTACTGTTAGGCGAACATCTCCATTTTCAGTAAATTTCACGGCGTTACTCAGCAAATTTATGAGGATTTGCCGTAGACGTGTGGGGTCGCCTTTGCAAATGCAGGGCACGGACGGCCGAATATCGATAACCAGCTCTAATGCCTTCTCAGCAGCCTTCAAAGCTATAGTATCGATCGCCTCGTCGATCGTTCGACGCAAACGAAACTCAATGTTCTCAAGCTCGAGATGTCCGGACTCGATCTTGGAAAAATCGAGGATGTTATTGAGAACAGAAAGTAACGCCTCTCCATTGGATTTTGCGATCCTGGCGAGTTCCTGCTGTTCGGTATCAAGCTGTGTTTCCAAGAGGAGTGCTATCATGCCAAGAACACCGTTGAGAGGTGTTCTAATCTCATGGCTCATATTGGCAAGAAACTCATCTTTAGCACGGCTCGCGCTTTCCGCAGCCTCTTTTGCCGTCTTCAGGTCTTTGGCGGAATCTACCTCAGCGGTAACATCTTGCAGAGCGCCAATAAGCCTGTTGCATACTCCTTCCGAAACCTGAGGCTCACAAGCAATGCGGACCCATCTGGCGCGCCCGGTATAAGTAACGAACGGCAGCGTGAGATCGAAAGATGTCCCTGCCTTAAGTGCGGTCGCTATTGCCCTGGACACCTGTTCTCGTGCACCTGGAGGATAAAACTCGAGAGCCCCGCTGAGAGTCGGGAGAGGCCCAGCAGGAATTTCGTGTATATGTCGAACAGTTTCTGACCAAATTAGTTCTGGAATTCTAGGGTCAAACTCCCATCCGCCTACCCCGGTAAGCTTGCTTGTAGCGTTTGCCAAGGCCTGCTGACGAATAGCCTGCTCCTCAGCAAGCTTTTGTGAAGTGACGTCGTATGAAAGGGTGTAGAAGCCTTTAACTGTGTTGTTATTCCAATCGGGAACATATTCAGAGTGCATATAACGAGGTTCGGTATCTTGAGGGAGCTCTCGAATAGTTTCAAAACGTTGATGCTTTCCGGCTAATACCCCGACGACATAAGCCGCGCGCCTATCGTAATAAGCTTTTCCGTAGGCGTTTTGTAAAGATTGTCCCTCGAGTTTAGTGGGGTCAATGCTAAATAAACCACGGTGGGCTTGATTAGCAAATTTACAAATTCCGTCTTTTGACCAATAAGATACCGCGGCTGGAATACTGTCTAGAATACGACGGAACTCATAGGCTTGCTGGTGCGCTTGCTTGGCGGTCTTGCGCAAATTCTGCTCAATCGCTTCTCGTGCAGTAACATCAATTAGTGAAACAACCACACCTTCCAGAACGAGTTGAGTGGTAAAAACTGGTTGAATGCACAGAAAAAGCGTCAGACGGTTTCCGGATAAATTCATAGCAGTAAGCGTTGTCATACTGGGTATTGAGTGCTTGTCCAAAGCGGTCCAATCGAAAAGAGCTGCTTTCTCAGTCTCAGAAGAAAACAAGTCCTTGAACCTTTTACGCGCAAGTTCAGTATGGCTACAACCTGCCAGCCGAGCAAAAGCATCATTTGCCCAGGAAATCCCGCTCCTCCCCTCGAAGAACAGCGGCTGTTCTGTAAGTTCTGCGCTCTGGGCGGCCAAAAAAAAGCTTGAGGTCTTATCAAAGGCGAGGCCGGTTCCCCGGAGCAGTAGAAAAAGGAATGCGATAGGAATCCCGGTTGCGGGCCACAGAATCATGAGAAATATCAAAGAGACATGATCGCGAATTCCTATGGCACTAATGAAGCTGAGGGTAGACCCGTATCCGATAGCTATCTTGCGGCGTAGCGCGCGCTTGGCAGGCTGTGCTTGAAGTATTGCCGCTCTTAGCGTGAAGTCTTGATTTCGCATGAAAAATATCCCTTGGAATAGAGCTCGAATCCATAAATGCTGATAAGTGCGGAATTTCGGAGTTCCAGGACAAGTATGGGTATGATGGTAAACGATGTGGCTAGGATGACGTTTGGTGTGACCGCGAATTCGGCTTGTATCTCGTTGGAAAGTGCTCTGATTCCCCATTAAAGACTTAAGAAGTGCCCGTGAACCTACGCAAGACTCGCTCCAATTACCGGGTTATTATGTAAGCATGATGTGTAATGCAAACGTTAAAAATAGAGGCAGCGCGGTCTAGAATATGAGAACTCGGTCTCGTTTTTGAGGATTTTTGCTTGTCGCCCTAAGGAGACCACTGGATCCTACGGGGGAAGAATGGGGTGCTAAGGGCAATCGGAAAAGCGCAAATCGACCAGAGCTATTCTGGGAAGGAGGGCTATCGTGGTGACTGTAGAGGTGGGGGCAGGAAGTGTCGTGATTGAGGACACTTGGACAGGTAGAGCGATGTTTCCGTCCGGTATTGTCAGGGACGTCGAAAAGAAAAAGCTTCTGTCATCCTCTAGATTTACGCTTTCTCAGGCCCTCGATGTGTCACTGGTATTTCTTCTCGGCAGTGGTACAT
>JAKBSX010000601.1 GCA_021844725.1 Actinomycetes bacterium
AGACCGAGAAAAACACTACCAAGAGCTGAAAGAGGTATTTTCAGATCCAGATGCAGTGGTCCTCTGTGAAGACGAAATGGTCCTCACAGAGGTGACAACCACACGAAAGGTCTGGATACCAAAAGGGTCCACCCCGGCAGTGATCGAGACCAATGGGACTAAAAAGGCCAAGAGCATCTATGGGTTTTTGAACCTGAAGACCGGAGAGGAACATGCCTTTGTATCAGAGAAGCAGACTGAGGTTCAAACAGCAGAGATTCTCGCTGAAATCTCAAAGCTCTATCCCAGAAAGAAGATACTGCTCTTATGAGATGGGCGGGATGGCACCGTGGAAGCGTTGCCCAGCAGGCCATTAGCGAGCACGACATCTCACAGATCTCTTCTCCCCCTATTCCCCGGACCTCAACCCCCGGGAACACGTCTAAGAAGGGGCGTTCAGAGGTCACTCATAACCGTTTCATTTCCAAGATTGAAACCGTGGCCAAAGAACTCGTCGACTACCTAAACGCAACCAGGTTCATCTACTCCCTACTCAGCCTGAGGAGCATTTGAGAGTGCGAGATGTATAAGTCATAAATCAGTTCTTGAGTTTTATTGATAGGGTTAATCTGACTAAGTTATAGCACTGGCTGTAATTTTGAGTCTCTGTAAATTTGAAGGGGCTTGATTGTAAAGTTTCCCAGCAGTGATATACCTGCTATGGCAAATAGTAGGCCCGATAAGGCTAGCAATTGGGGTGTTCTAGTTGAAAATCCTAGGACAATAGCAATCAGACCCATGTTGATGAGAATGAACACGACAACGGCAAAGATTTGACTATAAAAATCGGCGAATAGTAATTGCCCTCCAGTAGAGTTTTTGGTGATCCGATGATTGCGATAAGTTGACCAAAGGATAAACGGGATCACTTTGTGAACATGTGCTACGTAGGCCACTAAAACCCATCCAGTGAAGCAAGCTATTGACGCGGCAGCCAGACCAGTCGATAGACGGTAATTTGAGTCAATCTTAAGTTCGCTAAAAACCGCTAGTACCGTTCCTATGCCAAGCCAGAAGGAGGCTGTCACTACTTGAATTAGATATAGGTCGATCTTTCTCTTCCGGTTTCTGAGGTGGAGTTCCTGCGATCTTAGATGGAATGCTAGCCCCGCTCCAGCAAGTACTGCGCCGAAAAATGCGACCAGGTGAACTGACAAAAGAAGTCCCGCCGACAAGAGTATAACGCCTGCCGGAGTCACGGTTACCGAAATCAACCCAGCGTTGTTTTTCTTGGGAAGGTGTGCCAGGAAGAACATTGGCCAGAGCCTTCCAGACACGCTGATATACGCGAGCCCTAGCCAAGCAAAGATTCCAATAATCGCATGCGCAAGCACCGTATGCCCACTTAAAGTGAACCAGTTTCCTGAGCGGTCTCCAACGTAAACTAGCCCGAAGCAGCCAGTTGCAATGAGTCCAGCAAGTGCCAAGCGCAATCCAATTACAGGAGCACCTTTTCCTCTGACTGAAAGGGGATTCCATAAATTAAATGTCAACAGCACGACTGAAATGCCTGTAAATACTCCACCGACAATTACGAAGGTTTCATTACCAGAAGCAAAGCCAATTGGGAGGAGCCACGACCCTAACAACCAGGTGATGAACGTGAGCCTTGCAATTAGAATTGATTTGAGTTTTCTTCCAGTTACAACCGGTGTGAACTGATGCAATGCGCCAATGATACCCATGGAAAGCGTGGCGAGCATTGCCAGATGCGCCGCAGCAACCGTTGGATCAGACGTCGGATCAGCAACAGCTTGCGAGCTGGCCCTCCATAGTTCGATTCCAAATGCAATCAAGCCAAGAAACGAAGCGGCAAAATATGGCAACGTTACAGATGGTGGTGGGGTGTTTTGTGTTGCTAATGGATTTCCGGCTATCGTTTTTGAAGCAAATGAACGCCGCTCTGATGTCATAAGTTACCTCGATGCTTAGTAATTGGAATTCTTGTCTAGCTGACCTTTTTACTTACCTCTTAATAGTATCTCTAGTCTATACTAGAAATAATTCAGTGCTAAATAGCGAACTCTAAGGAAGGTGGTTGAGATGGCAATTGTTGATGCGAGGCCTATCATCAAGGCTGGTGACGAACCGTTCGATACGATTATGCAGGCCGTAACTGCGCTTGGAGATAACGAGGAGCTTGTTGTACTGGCTCCTTTTGAACCGGTGCCACTTGAGGGTGTGCTCTCATCTCAAGGTTTTACTTATGAAGTGGTAGATATTGGAGATGGAGACTGGAAGGTGACCTTTAGGAGGTAGTTTTTCGTGACTGACAACAACATGACAATTAAAGGCGGCGATTCCGGGTTAGAGTCTGCGAGACTTGTCGAGCTTGCTTGGAAAGCGCTCAGCGAAGTGTATGACCCAGAATTGTACATAGATGTGGTTAGTTTAGGACTTGTATATGGTGTGAAATTTGACGGAGATAAAATCAAGGTCGATATGACGCTAACCACTCAAGGATGCCCAGCGGCAGAGTTACTACCAATAATTGCTGAGAACGCTATAGTGGAGGCCTTAGATGGACAGGTGCCCGTTGCCATAAATATCGTGTGGGACCCACCTTGGGATCCGAGTTTCATGAAACCTACCCAAGTTGATTGAACCCCCTTAAGCATTATCTCTGGTAGATAACTTTTGCAGATACCAGCTGAGTCCGTACTTATCGAAGGGCGTGCAGCGAATTCAGTGCTATATGTGCATGCCTACTTCAGCTCGAACTTGGCTTTTTGGCTAGGAACTTCGAAGTTGAAGTTAAACATACAGTTGAGAAGAAAGTTTCGACGCGGTTTTTAGAAGGTTATCCTCCCGTCTTCGGCGAATAGGTGTTCAAAATAATTGAGAAGGACTTAGGAACTGTAGCAAAATAATCTTGTCAAGGTAAATGGTTCTGCGGGGATATGGTGTAATTCCATTCACCATGGAAGTCGGCTCGGTCGATATTTACTTGGCTCAACTGTTCGTCACTGACTTTTACC
>JAKBSX010000020.1 GCA_021844725.1 Actinomycetes bacterium
GTGGCATCACCGAATGAGAAGATTCCACCGTCGGAGGCCACCATCCAGTAGCCTTTTCCGTCCGGCGTTGAGGCCATTCCAACTATGGGTTTATTCAATGGCTTTCCGCCCATGGAACCATAGAATACTGCATCGCCGAAGGCGAATACTCCACCATCGGATGCAACCAGCCAGTAACCTTTTCCATCCGGCGTGGCAGCCATTCCAACTATGGGTTTATTCAATGGCTTTCCGCCCATGGAACCATAGAATACTGCATCGCCGAAGGCGAATACTCCACCATCGGATGCAACCAGCCAGTAACCATGGCCGTCTGGTGTAGTAGCCATCCCAACAATAGGCTGGCTTGGGTGATACGGCGCCGCAGATCCTAGAGATAGTGTGGCGAAATTGTAAGTAGATCCGTCAGCTCCCGCCATCCAATAGCCACCTGACGAGATCGTCGAAGTAGTAGCGGTGTTGCTATGTGGCGGCATTTTCACGGAAGGCGAAGTGCCTATAGATAAGCTCAGCGCTAATATCACTGAGAGTGATAAAATAAGCCTTACGGCCATACCTTTTTTGGGTCGCTTGCCCTTGCTATGGGCTTTACCCTCTTTCTTAAGTTTAATTTTCATATACCCCTGTACCTAATTTTCAACTCCCTTCCTGGTAGGAGGGAATTTTGTTGGCGAGTTTAGGTTTTTTCTGCTCGAAAGGCCATTCTACCCCGAATCATTTTGGCATAGGGAATAAAAATCGTGCTAAATAAGCATTTCTGCAATTCGATATGCCAAGTCAAGAGACTGGCGTCCATTTAGTCTGGGATCACATATCGAATTGTAGTTGATATCCAATTCGTGTTCGAATATTTCCTCGGCCCCGCCCAGGCATTCGGTGACGTCTTCCCCAGTGAGTTCGATATGAACACCTCCGGGCCAGGAATTCAGAGATTTATGGACTTCAAAGAATCCTTGCAGCTCAAGTAGGATTTCGTTGAATCGTCTAGTTTTAAGTCCAGTTCCCGCGGCGTTAAACGTATTGCCGTGCATGGGATCACATGCCCAAAGCACAGGGTGCCCCTCGTCTTTAACAGCGCTGACCAGTGGTGGCAGCACCTCGGTTATCTTGTTTGCCCCCATCCGGCTAATAAGAGTGAGCCTTCCTGGAATGCGATCTGGGTTCAACTTTTCACAAATTTCTAAAATCTGATCTTTTGTAGTTGTTGGTCCAATTTTGCAACCCAGCGGATTTGCAATCCCGGACGCAAATTCGATATGCGCTCCATTCAGATTTCGGGTTCGTTCCCCAATCCAAATGGAATGTGCAGACAGGTCGTACCATTTCCCACTGCCCGGGTCCTGCCTTGTTAGTGCGGATTCGTAGCCAAGAAGAAGGGACTCGTGGCTTGTCCAGAATTTGACTTGCTGCAGGACCTGCTCTTTTGAAAGATCTATTCCACAAGCTGCCATGAATCGAAGCGCTCGCTCTATTTCAAACGCCACAGCTTCATAGCGCTGGCCTTCTGAACTTGATCTGACGAACTCCTGGGTCCAAGTGTGGACTTTGGAGAGATCAGCGAAGCCCCCTTGCGTCAAGGACCTTATCAGGTTTAAGGTTGAACCTGATTGGTGATATGCATGAATCATTCTCTTGGGATCGGGAGTTCTGGAAGCCAGATCAAACTGTTCGCTGTTGACGATGTGTCCTCTAAAGGCAGGAAGCTCAAGGTCGCCGTATTTTTCGGTCGGACTTGACCGGGGTTTGGCATATTGTCCGGCTATCCGCCCGACTTTTATCACTGGCACACCGGTCGAATAGGTTAGCACCACCGCCATTTGTAATATTACTTTGAGTTTATTTCGTATCGTCTGTGCTGAATGGTCGGTAAATGACTCAGCACAATCGCCTGCCTGAAGCAGAAAAGCTTTACCCTGAGCTGCCAAACTCAGAGCAGCTTGAAGTTCTTTGATTTCGTTTATGTAGACGAGGGCTGGATAAGTTGACATCTCTTTCAGGACAGCATCGTACTCTGCCTGTTCAGGCCAGTCAGGTTGTTGTGCAGCTGGAAAGTTTTTCCAGCTATCTAGTTCCCAAGTCGAGTTCAAAATAAAAGATATCCCTGCCAATACTATTTTCTAATGCTTAAAATTTACCAGGTGAATCCGCTACGAACTTACCTGACTTTTGATCGCATAATAAATACTGCATATAGGCTACCTTTCAGACGCAAGAGTAGGGTAGACGAGCTGCAGTGGGGATTGTTTTATGTTAAAGGTTGTTGGTTGACTAGCGGGTCCAATTCTTACCGCTCCAGCAGGTGCCGATGGACATCAGTGGCAGGTTTTGTGGATATATGGACTTTGGAGTTTGGAAGGTGCCGGCGAGTGGGTGTGTGTCGTGGTAGATACGGTTCTGAGAAGACGGGATAATCGAAATGAACCGATTTAGATTCGCAGTACAGGCATCTGCCGGTGCTAAGAGCGCAGATGAATGGTCGGAGCTGGCAAATAAGGCCGAGGAACTGGGTTTCTCTACCCTGTTCGTACCTGACCATTTAGATGACGGCCAACTTTCACCAATAGTTGCCATGACCGCGGCAGCAATGTCTACCACAACTCTAAAGGTTGGGTCATTGGTATTTAATAATGACTACCGTCATCCTGTGCTGCTTGCAAGAGAGATGGCTACCCTGGATGTGCTCAGCGGAGGTCGGCTTGAAGTTGGGATCGGGGCTGGCTGGAAGAGAACCGATTATGACCAGACCGGAATCGAATATGATAAGCCAGGAGCAAGAATTGCCCGGCTGGGTGAATCAATTGAGATAATTACTTCACTTTTGAAAAATGGCACTTCCAGCTTTAGCGGCAGCTACTACAGCACAAAGGGAGCAGTTGGCCTGCCCACTCCAGTATCTCCGGGTGGGCCTACTCTGATAATTGGCGGGGGTGGGAGAAAAATACTTAGCCTGGCAGCTCGTTACGCAGATATAGTTGGTATAAATCCCTCCTTGGCTGCTGGAGAGATCGGTGAGGATCTGATAAATTCAGTATCTCCGGAGCGTTTTGACGAGAGGGTCGCTTGGGTACGGGAGGCAGCGCAGGATCGTTTTGAGTCTATCGAGTTGCAATGCCTCACGTTTATAGTTTCAGTTGTGGAAGATAGGCATTCCTGGTTGAATCAGGTAGGTCCACAATTCGGATTAAATGCCGAACAGATTCTCGAAGTTCCTATTGTGTTGGTTGGGACCGAAGACCAGATAGTCGCAACTCTAATTGAGAGAAGAGAACGCTTTGGACTTTCATACTGGGTTATTCATCAGCATGAGATGGACGATTTCGCGCCGGTTGTGCGCAAGCTAAGCGGCAGATAGGTGGGTTAGCCATTGCGGATTGGTATATTTGGTGGAACTTTCGATCCGATTCATGTCGGGCATTTGGCTGCGGCTGTTAATGCCCAATATGGGGCGAAGCTGGACAAGGTTTTGATGGTAGTTGCAAATATTCCCTGGCAAAAGGAGGGGATGCGTAAGGTTTATCCGGCCAAGGAGCGGCTGGCGCTCGTTGAAGCTGCGGTACAGGACGTAAGTGGGCTGGAGGCTTCGGACCTTGAAATTAAAAGGGGTGGTAAATCTTACACGATTGATACCGTAACTCAGATTAAGTCCCTGTACCCAAATGACGAGTTATTCTTGATTATCGGTGCCGACGTAGCGGCTGAACTCGATAGCTGGGAAATGGTCGAGGATATTGCCAAACTGGTCATCTTGATCATTGTGAATCGTCCAGGATCCACCCGTCCCCAGAACTTGCGAGAAATCTGGAATTACCTGGAGGTTGAAGTTCCGGCTCTCGATATCTCATCCACCGACTTGAGAGCCAGGGCTATAGACGGCAGGCCGCTTGATTTTCTGATACCGTACCGAGCTATTCGATATATTAGGGAACATCGAATGTATCGTTCGGAAGAATAAGAGCCAGATGTTACTCCATGCTTGTAATTACATATTTTGACATCTATGATATTGGTAGATGTCTAGGTTATTATCGATCTGGAACCGGAATTGACTGACTCGATCGACCAAGTGTTGATTGACTTCATTGAGTGCCCTGTTTTTGTTCCCGGTTTTCCAACCGTTCCCAAATTGGTGGCTTTGCAATCTTACAGTTACGGTGCGATCCAGCTTATTAATCAGCGATTAGTATCACTGGTTCAGATCGATTCCGAAGAAAAATCATCAGTCAATCCCAGTTTCATTTTATGTTAGCAAAGGAGAGTCCTGTCTTGACAGATACCAAAGTAGAGCGTTCAGTTCACTCAGGGGTAGACAAGAATTATGCCAAAGATTTGGCAGTGATGGGGGCTAGAGCTGCCTCAGGCAAGAAAGCCACAGATCCTAAGATTTTGGATATCGGCGAAATGATCGGATTGACCGACTATTTTCTGGTATGTTCGGCCCCTAATGATCGCCTTATCAGGACCATAGTAGAAGAGATTGAAAAAGCCATAAAAGATAAGTTTGGGGTTACTCCTAGGGCAATTGAGGGACTGCAGGATGCAACTTGGGTATTGATGGACTACGGAGACATTGTTGTTCACGTCATGAATGAAGACGCCAGAGCCTTTTACGCTCTCGAAAGGCTCTGGTCGGATGCATTGGTTGTCGACTGGGACGAGGTTGCCTAAGAGAAGTCCACTTCTCGCTTTTTGAGTTTTTTGACTTCGTAGAAATTGTTGCTGTTCGCCATCGCCAGAAAAGAATCCCATAGCGTGGCGGCTTGGTCACCCTTTGGCGTAGGAGACACAATTGGGCCGAAAAATCCGGTTGGGTTTTCGCCATCCAGAACAATTAAGGGGATTCCGATGTCGCTAGTTCCGGCGATCTGGATCCCCTCCTGCATTGAGGTGTTTATTGCGATGTCAAACTGTTCAGAATTTTCGTGATAGTGCAACTCGGTTGGCCATTGGGCAGATTCCAAAGCTTTAATTATCGAACTTTGTGCCCCCAGACCTTGATTATGTATCTGCTGGCCAAGTGCACTATAGAAGTTGCCGATCGACTCCATATCAGCTATTCCCTCTGCCTTTGCGGCCTCAATTATTCTAAGTGCTCTTAACCCAAGGCGCATACTTGGTCTATACTGGGATGGTACATCGACGCCAGTGTTTTTAATTTCTAAGGAAAATGGCTTCCAGGTGATGGAAATGTCACGTGATTTTTGGGCCTCGACAACCCACCTTGATGTCATCCAGCACCATGGACATGCAGGATCGAAGAAAAAAATAACTCGCACAACTTTGCCTTTCAATTAGACTTTGTACTTTGTTCTAGTAGGGATTGGTCGTAGCGAGTGCAGTTTAACAAAATAGGCTTGAGACCAAAGGAAGATATGACTGGAAATTCTGAGCTACTGTATTTCGAATCCTGTAATACCTCATGGTGTTTTGACCAGCAGAGCCGTAGATTTAAACGCATACCAAGGCCAACTGGACGACAGGCCTCGGCTACGGATTTTGCTGTAGTTAAATGGGAAGAATACTTTGCTTTGAATTTCAATGACGGCAGCGATGAGTTTACCGTAGCGCTTAATAGCGAAGAATCGAAGCTGCTCAGGTCATGGAGACATTCTGACAACTGTACTCACTGTTTTGGAGATGAAGCGGCCTATAGCACCGAAGAGATTTCAGTCAGTGAGCTGAGCCACCTGCTGGAGAATTAGCAACTGGGTTTTTGGCTATTTTGTCTGGTAGTCTTTCTCAGAATCAGTTAAGTCTTCGAGGGTTAGTATTTGCTGGAAAACATGAACCCTCGTCATTGGTTGACCCAAGCTCGCAATTCTTCTACGGTGCCGAAAGTGGCAGCGCTTGTGGTATTTGTCGTGTATTTGTGGTATTTCAAATCCCGTGTGAACCAGTCTGATTTTCTGGTTTTTTACCGAGCAGCTGATGTAGTGCTGAAAAACCGGTCTCCATATCCTCCGCTATCGAGTGCGTCGGTATATTCCGGATCAAGCTTCGTTTACCCATACTTTGCAGCATGGCTGTTCACCCCTTTTACATTGCTGGATCGCCAAGGTGCCGAATTTGCCTTTGTGGCAGTGTCTCTGGTTTCTATTGTCACCGCTCTTTGGCTTTTGGGGGTACGAAGATTGCCCTTGCTGTTGCTGTTTTTACTGGCATCGACTTCTATTGTTGCTTGGCAAATTGGTACTTTGAATCCACTATTTATGGTGGGCGTCGCCATTGGATGGCGGTATAGGGAAAAAGCTGTTGTGCTTGGCATCTCAGTTGCGCTTGTGGCATTTGCAAAGTTGTTCTTGATTCCCGTTTTGCTTTGGCTGATGATATCAAGGCGGTATAAGGCCCTGGTGGCAGCGGCTGTGGCACTTGGTGCCATGTTGTGGATCAGCTTTGGGCTGGGTCCACTTTCGGTCCTCAGTTATGTCAGGTTATTGACTCGCCTGGCAAAACATGAGGGAGTCAAAGGCTATTCCACCAACGCCTTATTCAGATCACTTAGGTTTGGAATTATCGGATCCGATGTGGCAGTTGCGGTGATCGCTATCGTTATTGGTCTTGTATTTCTTCGCTTATATTTTGATTCTAAGAATGAGAAATTCCTTTTAGGTGGGGCCCTGGTGGTGGCGTTGATAATTACTCCAATTCTTTGGACTTCGTATCTTCCGCTAGCCGGGGTGGCTGGATTACTTTTATTCGGCGAGAAAGCTGGAGTAATTGGCTATAGCTTGTGTTCGTGGTTAGTCACTACGCCTGACAGAGCGCAAGGTTTTGAGATTGTGTTGGTTCTAGCTGCAGTGATTGCGTTGGTTGTACATCTAAGCGGTGGTTTTGGTGAGTTGTTTTGCAGGATAAAGCTTTATCTTCAGGAAAATATAAGAAGCAGCATGTTACTTTTCTTGTTGGGCTCACTTTTGCTGGTAGCGGTGGCGACTGTTTTTTACCCAGCTGTGTTTCCATTGCTGCTGACGCAGTATATGTTATTGTTGGCGGTACCGGGACTGATGTTCGTCAAACAAGATCAAGACCGGAACCAACCGAAATTGCTGGTTGCTGGCGAAAACTCGTCTCTTGACGATAATAGCGCGATCGTTTAGGTGGTCTAATCTTTCCTATTGAGTCTTCTGAGTTCATTTTCCAGCTGCTCCATTCTCAATTTGATTTCAAGGATTTCCGATCTGGTTGATGGCAAATCCTCCATCATTTGAGAGTTGATGGATTCAACCGGCTCACCAGCAATTCTTCGTCCCCGCTCCGATACCGCAGCTACCCAGAGGGCATAAAGATCCTGGTAGTCAATCTGCAAAGTCTTTGCTATTGGTGCAAGGCGGTCAAAATCAGGAAGCCCGCGTGCGTTGACCCAGCGGCTAACTGTTTGGTGGGGAATTGATCCAAGAGCATCGCCAAATTTCTTATAGCTATATCCGGCTGCAAGTATTTGATCCCTTATTACTTTTGCGAATGTTTCCTGGGCGTTCATTTCCCTCCCTTTATCTACTCATAGATTACGGGGGCAAGTACGCTTTTTTTTAGTTCTGCACTAGGTACGCACGCACGGGCGTGCTAATATAAAGTTTATGATCACCTTTGTGCCTACCAGTTGGGGTGACTCGTTGCGTTTAGCAAGGCTCCAGCGTTCTATTTCGCAGGTGAAGCTTTCGCAGTTGTCCGGGGTAAGCTCCTGGACGATCCATCAGATTGAACGAAAAGGCGTTGCTCCTTCGGAGCGAACGAAAGCCAAGCTTGCGCGTGCGTTGTCAGTTTCAGTATCAGACCTCTTCCCTTCCAATCTTCCACCTGGGGGAGATTCTCTTGAGGTGGTGGTCACCGCCATGTAGCAATCACTGGTCGTTACAGGTCGTCACCCGAAATATGTGCAATCGGCATACAGTAGCCACCAAATAAGTTGCGCATTATTGAACTGCTGTTTCATGCGGCCCAATCTTTAGACGTCGTGTAGTCAGCGGGTATTATTTTAGTGTTGGCGAGGAATGACGCTATAAAGATGGCCATGTCGCTATGGGGTATTTCAAATATTTCTACCAGGGGATGAGATTTTCGATCAACCTTATTTTGTGAAGGGGTCGGTACTTGTCAATTAGGTTCGAAAGCGATGGTCACCCCTACTGCTCCGAGACTGTCCTGGTCTTCAAGTAAATACTAAAATCAAAGAAATACTCGTTGTTTAGATGGCGTCGATGCTTATTTCACCTCTGGACCAATATAGCTGGGAAGGATGGTAGTTGGCATGGGACCTTTAATGCGTTTTCCGCCCTTTGATTCTTCCCACGCATGGGAGAGAATTCCAACTCCTCGGCTTAGGCAAAACAGTCCCCGGGCGAGTTCCGGCTCAATCCCAAGTTCCGCATAAATGATTGCGGTTGCACCATCGATATTCATTGGAATTGGCTTGTCCCTACCCTCATTTATGAATTGCTCCAGATGCCTTGCTATTTTGATGAAATGACCTTCAATAGCCCGGTTGGCAACGGCTTCATCTACAAGGTCAAGCAAGGGACGCCTTCTTGGGTCAACTGGGTGGAACCTATGGCCAAAACCGGGAATAAATTTGGAACGCTCTTTCCATTTTGACACCGAGTTGGAAATAGCTTGCTGGGTCTCTATCCCAGCCATTTCCTGTGATCGGATTTGCTGAAGCAGCTCGACGCACTGTTGTCCTGCTCCCCCATGTGTGTCTCCTAGAAGGTTTATCCCCGTCGCCACAGCATTGTTGATCCCAATTCCGCAGGTGATCGCCATTCTTGCTGATGCAATTGATGGGGCCTGGGGACCATGGTCAACCGAGGCCACCATGGCTGCAGTGAGCAATCTGGACTGGTACTTGGTGGGAGCCGTACCCTTTGTCATCAGCCAAATCACTGAGACAAAGTCCCAGTTCTCAATAAGCTCAGCAATTCTGTGGCCTCTTAAATTTATGATACCTGGCTTTATCTCAGAGATTTCGGTGGCCCACCAATCCGCCGAAGCCTTTATTACCTCTTCCGCACTCGGCCCAGCCATATTATCTGACCTCTTTCTGTTGGCAACCAGTAGCAGGTTCGGCAAGCAAGGACTCGAATATTTCCTTGTTGTGCTGTCCGAGGGTCGGTGGCGGAGATGTGGCTGCAAGGGGATGGCCGTCTATCCATATTCCATTTCCGCTTATTTTCAGAGTTGTTTCCGGGTGATTGGGAAATGGAAGCTCAGTGAAGAATCTTCTGTATTTAAGCTGTTCCAACTGAACCATTTCAGGTACACTCAGAACGCGGGCCGCAGGAACCCCAAGTGAAGATAGTATTTCTTCCCATTCAGCAGCTGGCTTTCTGCTTAGACCTTTAGCCACTTCTTGGTTAATAGTCTCTCGGTTTATTTTTCTCATTTCTGAGTTTTTGAATCTTGCATCATTGATTAGTTCTGGCATGCCAATGGCATTGGACAAGATTTCGAACTGCTCCTGCTTGTTGGCGGCAATGTTTAAAAGTCCCGAAGCTGTTGGAAATGCTCCTGAAGGGGCAGCAGTGGCGTTGTCATTTCCCATTGGACTGGGTGGCTGCCCTGTGATGAGGTAGTTGGATACTGCCCATCCCATGGCGGAAACTGAGGTTTCAAGCATTGATACATCCAGGAAACAACCCTGACCTGAATTCACTCTGCCGGCTAAGGCTGCTGATATTGCCATAGCAGCGCCAAGCCCTCCAATCGTGTCGCACACCGGAAATCCTGCCCTTAGCGGTGCAAGCTCCTCGGTGCCGGTTACGCTCATGATTCCGGCTAAGCCTTGAATAATTTGGTCATACGCCGGACGATTGCTCATCGGACCGTTTTGGCCAAATCCTGATATTGCACAGTAGATAAGCTTTGAATTTAGCTGATGGAGAGTCTCCCAACCGAATCCCAACCTTTGCATCACTCCTGGACGAAAGTTTTCTATCACGACATCAGCATGTTTCACCAGCTGGCGAAACTCGTCTTTGCCTGAAGAGTCTTTAAGGTCCAGTTCGATTGATTTTTTACCAGCGTTCTGCGCTAAGAATGACGCTCCAAGCCTCTCGCTATTTAGCTGCGGATCTGCTCCCAGTTGTCTGGCCAGGTCGCCATTTTTGGGCATTTCCACTTTAATCACATCTGCACCGAATAGAAGTAACTGATAGCTACAGTATGGACCAGCAAGGACGTTGGTTAGATCCAATACCCTTATGCCGCTGAGAGGCCCGGAATTCATTATTTATCTCCTTGATTATTGCTTAGATTCGACAGCGCCACGTGGCGCGTCCTCAACCCTCCGTTGGTGAAGGCAGATATTTTCTGTGCTGACTTTTTCAGCTGTTCGATGAAGACAGCGATACGGTCCTCGCTAAAGCGAGAAGAGGGTCCGGAGAGTGAGAGGGCAGCTATGCATCTGCCGTCACTTCCCAATAGGGGAACAGCCACAGCAGACACTCCATCATCTCTCTCGGCATGACTTACCGCCCAGCCGTTTTTACCTGCCTCACTTATTGATTGCTGTAACGCGGTCAGATGTTCCATTCCTTTAGGGGAATCGATTGCCACCTTTTCAAGGAAGGTTTTTGGAACATTTACCAGTAATATTTTCGAAGCTGCTCCTGCCCAAAGTGGAAGTTCATCACCCACTTTGATTACGTGTCGCAGACTCTGAGGACCGGCGGCTTGAGCAATGCAAATTCTTTTCAATCCTTTTCTGACATATACATTTGCCGTCTCGCGTGCTGTCTGTGATAGTTCAAACAACACATCTTTAAATTCTGGCGGGAACATCCACGTTTCGTCCGCTATTCTCGCCCACCTAAGCAATGCAGGGCCTGGTACATACTGACCTCCCCCAAGTCCCCATAAAAGTCCTGCTTGTTCAAGTGTTTGAAGTAGTCGAAGCACTGTAGTTTTTGGCAGGCCTGTCTCGGCTGAGGTGTCTCGAATATTTAGTGCCGTCCGTTCTTCATTTAATAGTGCCAGAATGTCGAGTGCCCTCATAACACTTCTTACACTGCTATGATCGCTGCCACTTTTGTCGGATGAAATCTTCTGCTGGTTTTCCATACTCTTTATCCGCCCCCTTGATAGCTCACTCTTAGTAGCCTGTTGCCACTCGTTCTTTAAAACAAATTTAGATATTTTGTAGATAATTCATAATTCTACTATATAATCCACAGTGTGGGGTGACAATTTCATACTATGGAATATAATCCAGAATTGAGGTAATCAATCCGGTACTTGAAATATATGTGGCGTGACTGATTCCACAGTGTAGTATGCTACTATGATGCTAGCAGACGGTTCATATATTCCATCTAGTGGAATAGCCGAGGGGAATTAGGTATGACTGAAACTTCGAGTGGTGTAATTGAACAAGTATTGGAGGCGCCGCTTTTCATTGGGGGGGAGTGGATAACAGGTCCCGAGTTTGAAGACCGCATAGGCCCGTTTCTGAATCAGGTTGTCTCTAGATCTACTACTGCCAATGCCGGACAGATACAAAGAGCTTTGCAGCTGGCAAAAGAGTACAGCAAGGTAATTGCTAATACTAAGCCATTTGAGCGGGCAGAGGTACTTGAAAGAGCAGCATTTCTCGCCACTTCCCGATCAGAGGAGCTTGCAAAGTTACTTGCGCTTGAGCTTGGTAAGCCCCTCAAGGATAGCATCGGTGAGATAGTCCGGGTTGCAGACACTTTTGCAATTTGCGCTTCGGAAGCTAGAAGACTCGGTGGGGAGCTGCTAGGTGCTGAAGGATGGGAGAGGGGTAGCGGAACCACTGCACTAACCTATCGAGCTCCGGTCGGGGTTGTGCTTACAATTACACCTTTTAACGCCCCGGCTAACTTGCTGGCACACAAGTTGGGGGCCTCGTATGCAGCGGGAAATACCACTTTGGTAAAGCCTCCTCCTCAGGCTCCGGCTTCTTCTGCTGCTATCGTTAAAGTGCTTCTAGAAGCCGGGATGCCATTTCAGGCTGTGCAGATTCTAAACGGTGGAGTGGAGGTTGGGTCGGCACTTTCGGCTTCTGAGGTGGTGGCAGCTATTTCCTTTACAGGTTCTGCCAAAGCTGGAGCAGCTGTAGCCAGAACCGCCGGTCCCAAAAGGCTCGTTCTAGAACTCGGTGGCAATGCGGCCACAATCGTGCTAGCCGACGCGGATTTGGATAATGCGGCAGCGAATTGTGCTAAAACTGGATTTTCCAATTCTGGACAAAGCTGCATCTCGGTTCAAAGGATCTATGTTCACTCCTCGGTTATAGACAGCTTTTCATCGATATTAACTTCTCAAGTGCAAAGGTTGAAGGTGGGAGATCCCCTAGATCCTACTACTGACATTGGTTCCATGGTGGACGTTACTGCTGCCTCTCGAATAATTGATTGGGTTGGAGAGGCAAGAGCCAATGGAGCAACCATCACAACAGGTGCTCAACGACACCAAGCAACCGTTGTCCCAACTGTTGTAGTAAGGCCACCAAAAGACTCAAAGGTGGTCAAGGAGGAGGCGTTCGGAGCCCTAGTTGTAGTTATACCGTTTGATACTCTTGACGAGGTCATCTCAGAGTGTAACCAAAGCAACTATGGTCTACAAGCGGGAATCTTTACCAATGACGTCAAGGCCATTTTTAAGGTGTTTAGGGAACTTGAAGTCGGCGGACTGATTGTGAACGGGTCCTCTAATTATCGTTTAGATCATGTTCCATTTGGTGGGGTGAAGGACTCTGGTATAGGCAGGGAATCCCCCCGCTTCATGATCGAGGACTACACCTACATAAAGACAATGATGCTGAGAGGTATTTCGCTTTGGGGGGACGAGTGAGATGAACTCAATCCAGATTCACAATGGCATATCACTGCATGACTCCAAGAAAAGGGACTTCAGATGAAGGCGCTTGCACTTACTGCACCGGGTACTGTGAATGTGATCGAGACTGAGATTCCAACCTTCGGTTCAAACGAATTATTAATAAAGATGTTAGGGGTCGGGATTTGCGGAAGTGACCTCAGTGTATTTGAAGGGCACCGAAAGGTGCCATCGTATCCATGGATAATGGGTCATGAAGGCGTTGGCGAGATAGCTGGTATTGGCGAGGATGTCAAGGGTAGAGTTATTGGCGAGAAGGTGGTAATCGAGCCAAATTACTGTTGCTTTAACTGTCCGCCATGTCGAGCTGGTGTCACATCAGGTTGCCTAAATCGAGTGATTGTTGGCATGGAGGTACCCGGTCTATTGTCGGAGTATGCCGTTGTCCCCGACCCTTTCGCTTGGAAGGCGCCAGATTATCTCTCCTTGGAGGAGCTGGTATGCCTTGAGCCTCTAACCGTTGGAGTTGCTGCAATGCGCCGGACTAATACAGAGCTGGATCACCGTTGCCTTGTCATCGGTGCAGGATCGACCGGTTTAATGCTCATCAATTTACTATCGATAAAAGGTATCGAGGTGTCCTTTGTTGAGCCCCATGCGGAGAGGAGTGAATTAGCCGAGAGCATTGGAGCTCACAAGCACCTTCCTGGCTCAATGGAAAGTTTTGACAGAATATTTGAAACGTCGGGTACCGCGGTTGGGTTTGAAACAGCTATTTCACTTTCTGCCCCGGGTGCAAAAATTGCGGTCATTGGCCTGGGTACGGAGCCAGCCAACGTGATCTCAACCGATATCGTAAGGCGCAGGCTAAGCATCGTCGGATCGATGATATATGACCACCCGCAGCCTGTTCATG
>JAKBSX010000602.1 GCA_021844725.1 Actinomycetes bacterium
TGGGAATCCGGCAAATGTCGCGATTACTTCAAACGATGAACTTGTAACTATTGGATTTGTTCCTAAAGGTGCTGCGTTGCCCAAACCAGCTTCGGCCAGTCAGCTAGCCAATGTAACTACCACCACAACTGCGGCTCCGGCAACAACCACTACCACTTCGCCAAAGAGCAGTGGTAAAACAAGTTCAAGCTCAACAACTGGTGCATCTACTACCACCACTAAAGCCGGGTAGTCCAGCTTTGGTAAAGATATTTAGGACGTTGATTCCGACAATTTCCAGTCTCAGTTTGGATACTGAAGGGTTTTAGTCAATGAAGGCAATAATTTTGGTTGGAGGCGAAGGTACCCGGCTGCGTCCACTGACTTTGGACACTCCCAAGCAGATGCTGGAGATCGCCGGCATAACGATGCTGGAGAGAGTTGTTGGGAGGCTGGCACATTTCGGCGTGACCGAGGTTGTGCTTTCGCTTGGATACAGGCCAGACGTTTTCCTTGAGGCTTATCCAGATGGATACATAGGGGACGTGAAATTGACCTACGCGGTCGAACCTGAACCTCTGGATACAGCGGGGGCAATCAGGTATGCAGCCGAGGACGCCAGGATCCGGGAAACCATGATCGTGATCAATGGCGACGTTCTATCTGATATACCGATAGACCATTTGCTTGAGTCTCACCGGAGCAAAGGGGCCATGGCTTCCATAGCTCTCGTCGAAGTGGAGGATCCTTCTGCATTCGGAGTGGTTCCGACTGATTCAGACGGCAGGGTACTTGCCTTCATAGAAAAGCCAGCTCCCGGCACTGCTCCAACAAACTTGATCAATGCAGGCACCTATGTCATTGAGCCGGAGATGCTGGCCCTGATTGATCCTAACCGCCGGGTCTCTATTGAAAAGGAAATCTTTCCTGGTCTAGTAGAGAAGGGCCTGCTTTATGCAAATGGATACAGCTGTTACTGGATTGATGCGGGAACTCCCCCAACTTTTCTAAAAGCTTCGCTCGATATAGTCTCCGGGATCTTTACCTCGCCGTTACCGGCCAACTTTAAAGTTGATGAGTTTGGGAACTGGCAGTGTCCCCACTCAGTCGTGCGCGGCGAACTTTTGCCATATTCTTATGTTGGCCATGATTCCTATGTGGACCACGGGTCCAGGGTGTCACAGTCGGTTATTTCTAACCGGGTGCAAATTGGTGAGGGAGTCAGAGTAAGCCGGTCGGTAATACTTTCAGGTGCAAAACTTTTACCTGGAGCTGTGGTTGAAAATTCGATAATTGGCGAGAATGCTGTCATACCTTCGTCGGCCATAATTTTGGATGGTTCAGTAATATCGCATCGAGGAATGGTTGAGGAAGGTTCAACGGTGAAGGGCCAGAGGATTCCCACCTGATGCCAGGGAGAGTAGTGGTTACAGGAGGAGCTGGATTTATCGGCTCACACCTGGTGGATAAGCTTCTCAACCTCAGCTACCAGGTGACTGTTATTGACGACTTCTCGACTGGCAAGGAATCTAATCTCAACATAGCCAGAACATATTCAGGCCAATTCGATTTGGTTGAGATGGATATCACTGAAGCGAGGTTGGGTGAGGTTGTATCGGAAATAGCACCTGAGCATATTTTCCATTTGGCTGCCCAGGCTGATGTGAGAAAATCTATTGAAGATCCAGTCCATGATGCCAGAGTGAATCTTTTAGGCAGTATAAATCTAATCCAGGCGGCAAAGATGTCTGGAGTGAAGCGGATTATATATGCGGCCAGCGGAGGAACGCTATATGGCGAACCTGCAACAGAGCTTCTTCCACTAAGTGAAGAAATCCCTAGATGCCCCTTGTCGTTTTATGGGGTGTCGAAAGCGGGCGTTATCGACTATCTGGTGGCCCAGGCTGCATTGGGAGGGCCAGGGTTTGTGGCGTTAGCCTTAGCAAATGTGTATGGTCCTAGACAGGATCCGCATGGTGAGGCTGGGGTGGTGTCTATTTTTGCCGGACGGCTTGCCAGGGAAGAAAAATGCGCAATCTATGGAAGCGGCGAACAGACTAGGGATTTTGTTCATGTTTCTGATGTGGTTGAAGCTTTTATCGCATCGATGGGAAGCGGAAATAACGAGGTGATAAACATCTCAAGTGGAGTCGAGACTTCCGTAAATAAGCTCTATTCGACGATGGTAAATCTGATGAATTACAAATTGGAACCTGTTTATCTTGAAGGCAGGTTGGGTGAGATTTCCCGCTCATGCCTTTCAAATAAAAAAGCTAAAGCTGTTCTTGGCTGGTCACCGGAGATGGATCTTGAGTCAGGGCTTGAGAGCGTGATTGACTGGGTTAAGGATTCAATCTGAGTGATGACTATGTCTCATCTGAATAAGTCTTCAGATGGTGGACGAATCACTTCTGCTGATATTGATGATGTTCTAAAATAGTTTGGATCAATTCCCCTCACGATGGCTACTGGGGTTTGCTTGGATTTTGGTTTGGCGAGATCGGCAGCAGAGGCAATCTCATCAGCCAGGGCGATTTCTGTAGCTCTTAGAACATTGCCAAAGTTGTCAGTTGTGCCTCTGAGGTCCAATATCGCACCGATACCTGCACAACCCAGGGCGATGTCAACGACTCCTCTCCTCCAGGTGCGCCCAAATGTATCAGATATTATTATTGCGATTTCAAGTCCAGTTTTGGCCTTAATCTGCTCCCTTATTTTTCTCGCCGAAAGATCAGGGTCCACTGGAAGCAAAACGGCTTTGCCTTGTTCGATATTTGATCTGTCGATTCCGGCATTTGCGCAGACGAAGCCGTGATGCGTTTCAGTGATCAACAGTTCTCCACGTCGCCGCAGAATTCGCCGCGACTCAGATAAAATCAGCTTCTCAAAAGCTCGGTCATCATTTGGATCGAGTGGAACTATCCGGTTTTCCGCTTTGGACACTATTTTTGAAGTCACTACGACTACGTCAGACTGCTCCAGCTGGCATTGTCGTAATATTATCGCTGCCAGATTGTCACCCGGCTGAATTTCG
>JAKBSX010000021.1 GCA_021844725.1 Actinomycetes bacterium
TTCGTGGAACGGTTTTTGAAGTTGAGTGGCCCAGGGAACAAGAGCGTCGGTCGCTTATCTGGTCTCACTTCGGAGCCAGACGGTTCGCAAAGAATTGGGCGCTAGCCAGAATAAAGGACGACCTCGATAAAAAGAAAAATGACCCAGCGCATGTTTCAATTCCCTGGACACTACAAGAATTACGACGATTATGGAACCAGGAAAAAGCAACGGTTGCTCCCTGGTGGGCGACAAACTCGAAGGAATCTTATTCGGCTGGTATATCAGATATGGTGAATGGACTTAAGAACTGGTCAGACGCAAAGAAAGGGAAGCGCAAGGGTGGGCGCGTAGGATTTCCGCGTTTCGAGACCAAGCACAGAAGTCACAACCGTATCAGGTTCTCAACGGGGACGATGCGCCTGGAACCAGATCACAGACACATCACGATTCCCGTTATTGGATCTTTGCGTTCCAAAGAAAATACCCGTCGGCTGGAACGCCACTTAACCAAGGGCAATGCTCACGTCTTGTCTATGACATTAAGTGAGCGATGGGGAAGACTATTTATTTCTGTTCAATATGCAGCACGTACAAAAATCATTTCTCCTACCAAAGCAATTCCTATCAATTCAAACTCCAAGGCTGGAATTGATTTAGGGATGCGAACGCTTGCTACAATCGCAGATAACGACAATCAAATCTTTAAGATCGACAATCCCGCACCACTCAAAAATACATTGACTGAGAGGCGCAGGGAATCTCGAAAACTCTCTCGGCGTATTCCCGGTTCACGTGGTCATCGGGCAGCGAGAACCAAGCTCGCTCGACTGGACCGCAAGGCCGTGTATATACGCCGAGAGACATACCACCGGTTAACGCGGCAACTGGTAAACACCTACGGTGAAATTCATATTGAGGATCTGAATATCGCCGCAATGAAACGAAGTATGGGAAGACGTGCATTTAGGCGCTCGGTATCTGATACAGCATTGGGCATGTTTCGCCCGATGCTTGCCTACAAAGCCGAGGACGCTGGTACGAATGTCGTACTTGTAGATCGTTTCTTCCCATCGTCTCAGATTCATCACGAGTGTGGTGGATTGCTTACAGGTAAGCATAAACTTGATGAAAAACTTACATGTCAGTCCTGCAACACAGAGGTGAATCGTGACGACAATGCCGCAAAGAATATCCGTGACTGGCCGGATTCAAATGCCAGTTCTGGTCTAGTTGAGGCCAGCGTGCTGCCCGTACCCAGGCCACCCCGTGGTGGTACAGACGGCAGGTCCGATGACCGGTTGACCGGCCACCGGGCGAGGTCGCGTAAGACCTCGAGAAATCGAGGCCGCAGACCGGAGAGGCGAGAACCAAAGTCTGAAAACCAGACAGAGGAACCCCGCGAGGGGTGTGTCTAGTGAGACTCACTAATGCTCACTCAGCGCAACGGATTGGAATATAGATGTACGCGAGGCTGTGGCTAGAAATCCCAAAATACTACCAGAGGCCGCAATCCGTTTGAGTACCTCTAAATCTTCACGAATTAGGAAGTTGCTGTCGGAGAATCCGTCAGTTCCAGAACATATAAGAGTTGGATTAAGTTTGTGAGCGTTAACGTGAGATATAGATGCTTACCTCTAGCTTCGCTGTGCGCGGCATTTTTGAGCTTTTCAGGATGTTGAGTTGGAACATTTATTATGAGTGTTAAAGATGAAACACTGAAAGTTTTGGATTGGCGTGATCGCGTGGATTTGGCGAGGAACACGGACACAACGGCAAAGATTCTGGAAAATTGGCTACGGATAAGTACTTAGATGTTCGCGAGGCAGTGGCAGAGAATCCGAATGCTCCGGCTGAGACGTTGAGCAAATTGGCGACGGATGAAGGCCGATACATTAGAGAAGCGGTGGCGGGGAATCCAAACACTCCGGGAATGGTGCTGAATAAATTGGCGGTAGACAAGGATTGGCGTGTGCGCTTCGATGTGGCGGTAAATCCAAAAACTCCGATTGAGACACTGGCGGTATTGGCAATGGATGAGAATAGCGATATTCGCCACGTGGTGGCAGGAAATCCAAAAATACCGCAAGAAGCCGTAGCTCTCTTGTGCCTTTCAAAAGACCCGAGTATCCGACAAGCTCTGTCGGAGAATCCGTCAGTTCCGGAACATATAAGAGTTGGGCTGAGTCTGCGAGCGGAGATATGAGCTATAGGTATTACGGACCAGAAATAGTGTTTTGCTCACAGTATTTTGGGGCTTTTCAGGATGTTGAGTTGGAATACTTATTATGAGTGTTAAAGATGAAAATCTGAACAATAAGGATTGGCGTGTGCGCCGGGACGTGGCTGAAAATTCTAACTCTCCGGCTGAGGCTCTGGAAAAACTGGCAACGGACGAGAATGAATATGTTCGCCGGGCGGTGGCGCATAACAAAAATACTCCAGCCAATACGTTGACAAAATTGGCTATGAATGAAGATTGGCGTGTGCGCCGGGAAGTGGCTGAAAATCCGAACGCCCCGACAGAAGCACTGAAAAGACTGGCGGCGGACGAGGACTTGGGTATTCGTGGGGCGGTGGCAAATCATATTGACACTCCGGGTGAGTCGCTTACCGCGCTGGCCGACGAAACGACTTGGTACGTTCGACGGGACGTGGCTAAAAATTCAAACACTCCGACTGGGGTGCTGGCTAGATTGGCAACGGACGAAACAATGGGTATTCGTTACATGGTGGCGAAGAACCCCAATACTCCGGCTGAAGCGTTGGATAGATTGGCGACGGATGAGGGCTGGCCTGTACGCCAAGAGGTGGCGAGGAATCCAAATACTCCGTCTGGTGCGTTAATGTCATTGGCGACGTCGGAGGAATGGGAATTTCGCCAGTCGGTGGCGGGGAATCCTAGCGCTCCGGGTGAGACGTTAGTTATATTGGCGACGGATAAATACTTGGACGTTCGCAAGACGGTAGCGGGGAATCCTAGCGCTCCGAGGGAGGTACTGGCGGAATTGGCGACGGATAAGTATAGCGATGTTCGCCTAGCAGTGGCAGAAAATCCGAACACTCCGGCTGATGTGCTAAATAAATTGGCGACAGATGAGGATAAATATGTACGCTGGGCGGTGGCGGGAAATACGAGTACTCCGGGTGAGGCGTTGATTGTATTGGCATCGGACGAGGATAGACATATACGCCGGGAAACGGCGAATAATACAAACTCTCCGGCTGATGTACTAAATAAATTGGCGACCGATGAGGACGTTAATGTTCGCCTAGCAGTGGCGGGAAATATAAATGTAATAGAATCCATACTTCTAATGGCATATCGAGATCGCAGTCCGAGTGTGCGCGAGGCGGTAGCAAGAAATCCCAAAAAACCAACAGAGGCGGCGATTAATTTGAGTACATCTAAAGTTCTACGAATCAGGCGTGCCCTATCCGAAAATCCGGCGGTGCCTGAACATATAAGGGTGGGATTGAGTTTGTGAGGGGAGATTATGACCTATAGATACTTACCTGCGGCTTCGCTGTGCGCGGCATTTTTGAGCTTTTCAGGGCAATTTTGCCGAATAATTAATATGGGAAACGAGGACGCATATGGTCTCAAGGACGAGGATTGGTACGTTCGCTTGTTGGTGGCGGAGAATCCGAACGCCCCGGCTGAGGTGCTGGATGTACTGGCGACGGATGATGATAAGAATATACGCAGGGAGGTAGTAGCTAATCTAAGTACTCCGGCTGAGACGCTGACGAAATTGGCGGGGGATGAAGATTGGCGTGTGCGCCGGGACGTGGCTGAAAATCCGAACGCCCCGACAGAAGCACTGAAAAGACTGGCGGCAGACGAGGACTTGGGTATTCGTGGGGCGGTGGCAAAAAATCCGAACGCCCCGGCCAGTGCGCTGGTGACATTGGCGGGGGATGAGGACTGGAGGGTTCGCGGAAATGTGGCGGGGAACCCGAACACACTGGCTGAGACGTTGATGGTATTGGAGGAAGATGAGGAATGGCGTGTTCGCCATGTGGTGGCTGGAAATCCGAGTGCTCCGGTTGAGGCATTGTATAGGTTGGCGACGGATGAGGATAGCGATGTTCGCTTTGCGGTGGCGGGAAATCCGAGTGCTCCTACTGAGGCGTTGATGAAATTGGCGACGGATAAGCTTAGCGGTGTTCGCCGAGCAGTGGCGGAGAATACGAATGCTCCCTACGAGTTTCTGGACAAATTGGCGGGGGATTATGTTTGGAGTGTGCGCCAGTCGGTGGCGGAGAATACGAATGCTCCGGGTGAGGCATTGTATAGGTTGGCGACGGATGAGGATAGTGATGTTCGCCGAGCAGTGGCGGAGAATACGAATGCTCCGACTGAGGCGTTAAACAAATTGGCGACGGATGAGGATAAGAATATACGCAGGGCGGTTGCTGAGAACCCGAACGTAACGGAAAACGTACTGCTAAGGGCATATCGAGATCGTAGTACCAAAGTGCGCGAAGCTGTGGCGAGGAATCCCAAAATCCCGCCAGAAGCAGCGACCAGTTTGAGCCTCTCTAAGGTTTCACAAATCCGACAAGCTCTGTCGGAAAATCCGGCAGTGCCGGAACATATAAGAGTAGCGCTGAGTTTGTGAATACTACCGTGAGATATAGATGCTTAACTCTGAGTTCGCTGTGCGCGGCATTTTTGAGCTTTTCAGGACGATTTTGCCGAATAATTAATATGGGAAAAAAGGACACATACAGCCCGAGGGACGAGGAGAGGAACCCGAGTACTTCGGGAGATACGTTGACAATATTGGCGACGGATGATAACTGGCGCGTGCGTTGGGCTGTGGCTGGGAACCCCAACACTCCGGTTGAGGTGTTGAATAGGTTGGCGGAAGATGATAATGGGAATGTGCGCTTGGCGGTGGCGGGGAATCAGAATACTACAGCCGAGGTGTTGGCGGTGTTGGCAACGAATGGAGGTTGGTATGTTCGTCAAGCGGTGGCATATAACCCGAGTGCTTCGGGTGAGATACTGGCTAGGCTGGCGGTAGATGAGGATAACAATGTTCGCCAGGCGGTGGCGGGAAATCCGAGTGCTCCGGGAGACGTGTTGGCTAGGTTGGCGACGGATAAAGACTGGAACGTTCGCAGGGCGGTGAAAAATCCAAACACTCTAGCTGAGGTGCTGGCTAGGTTGGCGACGGATGAGAATAGCAGTGTTCGCTTTTTGGCGGCCAGAAATCCGAGTGTTTCGGCTGATGTGCTGGTGGCATTAGCAACGGATGAGGACTGGGTTGTTCGCTTGGCGGTGGCAGAAAATCCGAGTGCTCCGGGTGAAGTACTGGCTAGATTGGCGGAAGATGAGAACTGGGAGGTTCGCTTTGCGGTGGCAAAAAATCCCAAAATACCACCAGAGGCAGCAATCCGTTTGAGTACCTCTGAAGTTTCACAAATCCGACAAGCTCTGTCGGAGAATCCGTCCGTGCCGGAACACATAAGAGTAGGACTGAGTTTATGATGAGGAACAAAATAAATTAACAAAAAGGAGAAAATATGCAAAACGATACAATAGAAACAACTAACACTGAAGAGTGGAGAGGCTATAGTCACTTCAAAAATCACCGTGCAACCGGAAAGGTTAGATCATGGTGCTTCCAGTGCGGCGATTGGTGTTATGCGACACCAGACCAGCCAGAGAGGTGGTGCTTCCAGTGCGAACTGGATTATATACATTCAGAAACTGTTGTCGTTCCGAGACAGTTAATGGAGACCTGGATAAACACTATTTCTGACCTGGACGACAGAGAAACATTACAAATTATTTTGGCTGAAATGCGCAGCCTTTTAAGCCAAAACCCGGCAACCCCAATGTCGAAAGGAGACGGCGATGACCAAAGTCCTTGAGTCTTGTACAGTTCAAGATACCGCCGTTTTTGATGTCGATATGATCGACATCAATGAACTACGAGAAGGATTTCATGTAATTTCATTGAATCGCAATTCGTCAAATTTTGAGGATGAATACGATTGTTTCACGTTTCAGGAATGGTGCAAAATCGTTGGCTTTGATCCTGAAAAGCGACAATATCTGCGCGAAATTACCGACGATACGAACGATATGTCCAAGGCGCAATAATTGATGGCATCACAAGAAGATATAACCACTATTCACAAACAGTCATCGGATAGAATGTATGCAAGCACCCACTTGAGAGGAGAGTATGAGCGTAGTTCTTAAACAAAATCAAAGAGACGAATTGCTTGACGGTCCAGGTGAGCTGTTCAAGAAGATTCGCAATCATATTTCTACCCCTCAGGGTCGAGGTCAGGTATTCGAGCGTCTAATAAAAGCGTTCCTTGAAGATGACCCCCTATTCAAGGAACGCTTCAAACAGGTATGGCTATGGTCAGAATGGCCGGTTGTCAGGGCGGACATGATAAGCGATTATCAAGTAATACGAGGAGATCACAATGAGTAGCGCAGATGACATCAACGAGACACCGAGTAAAACGCCGAACTTCAAGACGGCGCTGGCAGCGCAGTTGGAGGCGTTGCTACCCGAAGTCATCGCTGACGGCAAAGTGGATGTCGAGAAGCTCAAAGAATTGCTGGGCGAAGACGCTGGCGATGACCGAGAGCGGTTCGGTCTATTCTGGCCGGGCAAGAAGCGTGCCTTGCATGCGGCCCAAGAACCGACCACCGCAACACTCAAGCCGGATTTCGAAAATAGCAAGGACTGGGATACCACCAAGAACGTCTTCATTGAGGGCGACAACCTCGAAGTGCTCAAGATCCTGCAGAAGCACTATCACGGTAAAGTCAAGTTGATTTACATAGACCCGCCGTACAACACGGGCAAAGACTTCGTATATCCAGACAACTACAAGGAGGGACTTGGGACATACTTGGAGTGGACACGGCAGGTCAATGAGGATGGTAAGAGGGTGTCAACCAACAGCGAGTCTGAGGGCCGCTTTCACTCCAACTGGCTCAACATGATGTATCCACGATTGAAGCTCGCGCGTAATTTGCTTTCTGAGGATGGCGTGATGTTTATTTCTATCGACGACAATGAACAAGACAACCTCAAGAAGATATGTAATGAAATTTTTGGGGAGTCGAACTTCCTTTCGCAACTTCCAACGATCATGAATCTCAAGGGAAATAACGATCAGATTGGTTTTGCTGGGACTCACGAATACACGATTGTCTACGCAAAAAATATTGGTCGACTCGACTTTGGCCAGTACCCAATAGACGAAGAAGGTCTTGAAGATTGGGAGACGGATGAAAGGGGCCAATTTAAGCGTGGTGCCAACTTGAAAGCCACAGGGACTAACGCCCCACGCGCTAAGCGCCCAAACCTATTCTTTCCCGTCTACGTGAACTCCGACCTCCAAATTTCGCTTTCGAAACATGAAGGATGGACAGAGCTCCTCCCTATCACCGACAACGCAGAGATGTCTTGGCGATGGAGTAAAGACAAATTCGTGAATGAAGCATACGACATAATTGTCGTACCATCAGGAGATAGCTATTCGCTCTATAAAAAGCAACGACCCGCGTTGGGTGACCTACCTACTTCCAAACCAAAATCAACTTTTTACAAACCTGAATACAGCAGTGGAAATGGCACAGCGGTGGTTAAGGAGCTATTTGCAGGAAAGAAGGTGTTCGACAACCCGAAGCCTCTAAGACTTCTAAGGGACTTCCTGCAACTTGGCGCAGGCAGCGAAGGGCTTATTCTGGACTTATTTGCTGGCTCGGCTACTGTCGCCCACGCTGCCATGGATATTAATCACCAAGACGGCGGTCAACGCAGAGTCATTTCAATTCAGCTACCCGAACCGGTCGGTAATGACTCTGAGGCAGCATCGCTTGGATACAAGACCATTGCTGACGTCGCTCGTGCTCGAATCCGAAAAGCTGCGGACAAGTACTCCGGGCAACTTGACTTGCTCGGCAAGTCAAGTGATATTGCTGACTTTGGTTTTCGATCCTTTCGACTGGCTGAGACCAACTTTGCAAAGTGGGATGTCACAAGCAGAGCTGACGTCAACGACCTAGAACAGCGCCTACTTAACCTCCGTGACAGCTCTGCCGAGAACTCTACACCCGATGCTCTGTTGACGGAGATTCTCCTTAAGCAGGGTTACTCACTCACAGAGCAGATTGACGATATCGAGGTCAATGGTCTCAAGCTCAAGACCGTTGGAGACAATCTCGTTCTGGCCTACCTGGACGAGCGCGTTAAGCCATCACTTGAGCAGTTACGTAAGGTCCTCGCCCAAAAGCCTGCTCGTTTTATTATCTTGGATGACGCATTCCAGGGTGATGACGAACTCAAAACCAATCTTGTTCAGGAATGCAAGTCACGAGGCGTGAAACTCTGGACGGTCTGAAATGGAGTTCAAGTTTGATCCCCACCAGCAATATCAGCAAGATGCAATCGAGGCAGTGGTCGATCTCTTCGAAGGTCAGCCTCCTGACGCTGCCACTTTGGATACCATGCTAATTGAGGCTGTGCCAAAATTAAAGACCAATACCGCTGAGCTTTTCGAACTAGCCAACGAAGTCGGAGCGGTTGGAAATCATCTATTGCTCGACGAGGAAACTGTTCTGCAGAACCTCCAATCCGTACAGGATCGCAACGGTCTCGAAGTGGTAAGTGAGTTGGCTGGCAATGCGCTTGATTTCGACATCGAAATGGAGACCGGAACTGGCAAGACCTACGTCTATCTCCGCACCATCTTCGAACTGTCGAGACGCTACAACTTCACCAAGTTCGTCATTTTAGTGCCGAGCGTAGCCATCAAGGAGGGCGTAAACACCAGCATAAGGTTAATGACAAAGCACTTCCAAGGGCTCTATGCTACGCCGTTCGATGTTACCGTCTATTCCGGCTCTAGTGCAGAGGAAGTCCAGCCCTTCGCTACTTCCACAAGCTTGCAAATCATGGTCATGACCATCGACTCACTTCGTGGCGATAAGAACACCCGAGTTATCCACCAGACCCGAGACAAACTTAACGGCCTACGACCCATCGACTATCTCAAGGCGACCCAGCCAGTGATCATCATGGACGAGCCTCAGAACATGGAGTCACTGCTGAGCCAATCCGCGGTGAGTGAGTTGAACCCACTCTGCACCTTGCGTTACTCGGCGACACACCGTAAGACCCGTAACGTTGTATATCGCCTTGATCCCGTTGATGCTCACGACCTTGGACTGGTAAAGCAGATCGTAGTTGCTGAAGCTCTGCAGCAAGGAGCTGACGCTGGGCAGTATGTGAAGCTCGTCTCAGTCAAGAACGACAAAGATTTTATTGCCCGGATGGAGCTGGCCTGTCGCAAGAAGTCTGACGGCTCAATCGAGCGAAAACTCGTGAACGTCAAGAACGGTCAGGATCTGGCCGTGGTCACCGGCAACGCTGCTTACGAGGGATGGCGTATCAGCGAACTCTCCATCGAACCTGAGTCGGCGGAGATATTCCCGCATGGATGGCTACAGGTTGGGGAAACCATCGGTGGCTCCAACGACTCCATCTACCGCGAGATGATTCGCGAGACCATCCGTGAGCATTTCCGCAAGGAAATGCAACTGCGAGACCAGGGCATCAAGGTGCTCTCTCTCTTCTTCGTAGACAAAGTAGCCAGTTTCCTCGGTAAAGGCTACGACAATAACACCGCAGATGGTGTCTTCGTGAAATGGTTTGACGAACTCTTCAACGAGGAGCGCCAGAAGAACCCGAAGTGGAACGACCTGCTGCCTGTAGATGCAATCGAATACCGACGTGCCTACTTTGCGTCCATCAGAGGCAAGAGGGGTGCGCCGAGCACTTTCACTGATACTAATGGAACGTCGAAGAACGATGACGACGCTTACGACATGATCATGCGTGACAAGGCTCGCTTACTCGACCAGAACGAACCGGTGCGGTTCATCTTTAGCCACTCCGCGCTTCGTGAGGGATGGGATAATCCGAACGTCTTCCAGATCTGCGCTCTGCGCGAGATGGGCGAGGCCACCGAGCGTCGGCAGACCATAGGTAGAGGTTTGCGTCTCCCAGTAAACCAGTTCGGTGAGCACGTACCCGACCAAGGAATCGCCCAGCTCACAATCGTTGCCAATGAGTCCTACCGCGAGTTCGCAGACAGCCTGCAGAAGGAATACACCGCTTCCGGTGTCAGTATCGGTCTGGTACGCCCAGGTGAGTTCGCCAAGATTCCTACTACCGACTCGCAAGGCGAGGAGAAGTTGCTCGGTTTCGCAGGCTCAAAGCTCATCTGGGACGAACTGCGCTCGCGTGGTTTCCTCGACAAGGATGGCCGCGTCACAGCGAACTACCGCCCGGAGAATCTTGGTTTTACGCTCGGACCAGCTCCGGACTTCTTTTGGCCAGAGGTCGAGATCAATGATGTAATGGGCAAGTGCAAGATTGAACGCTTTGTCAAGCAGCAACGCAAACGCAAGACCCGTACACTCAATAAGCAACTCTATGACTCGAAAGAGTTCAAGGACTTCTGGCATACCATCGCCCAGCGCACTACTTACCACGTTGCGCTTAAGCGCGACGAGGTCATCGACAATGCGGTCAGCAAGATCAAGCTCGAGCAGCCCATTCAGCCGCTACGGGTCCGGGTCACTCGTGCGGGCGTGAAGTTGGTGCGCGGTGGAATAAAGACTGCCGAAACTGCATCCCGTTCGGCTGAGCTGGCTGGCGCTTACCAATTGCCTGACATCATCAGCGAACTGCAAGAAGTGACTTCGCTAACCCGGAAAACGTTGGTGGATGTGTTGACTCGCTCTGGCAAGCTGGGAGAGTTCATCGGCAATCCGAACGACTTCATCTCAATGGTGAAGCGCAACCTCCAGAACGTATTGGCTGCATCTGTGGATGAAGGCTTGCAGTATGAGAAGATCGGTGGCTACGTCTACGAACTGTGCGAACTGCAGAAGGACGGTCAGGAGGAGCGCGACCTGTTTGTCGACCGCCTCTATGAGGTCAAGAACAAGCAGAAGACCGACTTTGATTACATCCAGATTGACTCCGATGGCGTCGATTCGCCCGAGCGCCAGTTCGCCGAGCTGCTCGATTCCCGTGAAGACGTCAAGCTCTTCATGAAACTGCCCGACAAGTTCAAGATTGACACCCCTGTTGGCAACTACAACCCCGACTGGGCGATTATCAAGCAGGTAGATGGCGAGGACCGCATCTACATGATCCGAGAAACCAAAAGCACTCTCGACGAGTCCAAACGCATTCCAACCGATAGTGTCAAGATCAGGGCCGCGCAGAAACACTTCGAGGCCATTGGTACCGATGGGGAATCCGTCGACTACGCGGTAAGTACTTCTAAGTATTGGAATCTCTGATGCAAATCGCATCTGTAATAGTTCGCAATTACCGGAGCCTCAAGGACGTAACGATTGGGTTGGATGGGTACGGCGTATTCATCGGTGCAAACGGTTCAGGAAAATCGTCGGTCATTTACGCTCTCGACTGGTTCTTCAATGGAACGTCGCTGGCGCTTACGGACATTCATGGCTATGAAGCAGGGCAGCCTATTGGACCAGATACAACTATCGAGGTTGCGGTCACATTCACCGATCTAACTACCAAAGACAAGAAACGACTTGAACAATACGGACGATTGCCAAATCCACAGATTCGCAGGACATGGTACGCACAGAGTAATCAAACCAAGACTGTCGGCAACTCGAAGCAAGGGCCGGGTTTTGCTGCCGTGCGTGGTGACCAGAAAATTGGACCGCGCCGCACGGCGTACAACGAACTGCGGGCGACACTCACGAGCATCCCAGAGTTGACAGGAAATTTCGGCAAAGAGGAAATACTTGGGGCTCTTGTTGCATGGGAAGCTGACGCGGCAAACGCAAATAAGCTCAAAGTGGTACCAGATAGCGATGCAACTAGCATGCTTGGCTGGAACTGTTCCAATGTCATCAGACAGTGCGTTCAATTCGTTTTGATACCGGCCTCCATCAGCATTTCCGGCGAGGTTGGCACAGCATCGAAAGGCACCAAGACCGCTAACTGGTATGTGCTGCCCGGTGTTCTCAGTCCCATTGCCACACTAACAGAGGTATAATCATGCCGACTGCACAACGCACGCGCACCGTATCCCCTAGGAAGCCGAAACGGACGCTGAAAAACCGCCTCAACGATTTGGCCTGGAAAGACTGGCTGTTGTTCCAGAAAAGTTTCTTTCATTTAACCGACGATGAATCGCTGTATGGTGGGCTGATCCAGTTCTTCACCAAGCAGTACACGCCTGAAGGCCGCGTGGCCCGCGTGATGGTCATCGCCGTGTCAGATAAACTGCCCACCATTGCAGCGCACAGTCGGGAACTGTGCCAGGCAGCCGTGGCACCAGCCGACATCGGCCAATGGCACTACGACGAGACACATTTCGAGCCAGTCGATTTCATGGTATTGGACATGCGACATAGTGGCGCTGTGCTGGTTGAACAGATCGCGGAGCACGCGGCAGACGTGCGCCAGTTCCTGGCTAACTGTCGGGCAGCGCTAAAGGACGGCAGTTTTTGTGTCCTGCTGTCCCAGGAAGTCAACACGGGTGCCACTCGTTACCCTCTGCCGTGGGTGTTATCGAGCCTGGCTCGCCAGAGCTTTCGCCTGCGTGATGAGCGCATCGGACTACCAGCCGATGATGATGAATCCCCGACCTATGTGAACGTGCTGCAAGCTGTCGAGGAAATTGGGCCGGTACACACCGATCTACCCGCTCTACACGTCGGCGTACCGGCTATCCGCAAACAGTGGGTGATGCCGAAACCCAAGCCGCGCAGCAACAAGGAAATCCTACACCCAGCTAAATTCCCGGAAGAGCTGATACAGATCTTCATATCCGAGCTGACGCCATCCGATGCCGTGGTTTGCGACCCGACGGGTGGCACGGGATCTACCGCAGTGGCTGCGCTCGATGCTGGCCGCAAGGCAGTCGTTATCGAATTGGACGAAGGCTGGGTGGACATTGCCCGAACCCGCGTGGCCGAAGCTGGCGGTACGATGCCGGATCGCTGGCACGTACTGCACGGGGATGCCCGAGACGTGGCAGCCCTGATTCCTGCCGAGTTCCAGCCAGTAGCCTATACCGTCACGAGCCCACCGTACTGGCGCATCCTACACAACCCCGGGATGCACGTTTCTGATGAAGGACAAAGAGCACGGCAGGCCAAGGGCTTGCGTACCACCTATTCAGAAAGCGACGCTGACTTGGGCAACATTACGGATTACCACGAGTTCATCAATGAACTGGCTGGCATCTACAACCGTTGCGGCGACATTATGGAATCAGGTCGTGTGTTAACTATAGTCACTAAAAATGTGAAGTTCGAGCGTGCCCAGTACCCGATTGCTTGGGATTTGGTGTTCGAGTTGTGCGGTACCGATGGCCGCTTCGCGTATGCCGGTACGACATTCTGGTGCCAGGACAATGTAGCCCTTAAACCATTCGGTATGGGCTGCGACTGGATCAGCAACATTCTGCACAACTACTGTATCCATCTGCGCGTGCGTTAATGCCATCCACTAGGTACGGCCAATGTAAACTTTGTTGGAATTCTAACATTTCGTTGTTTTGTCTGGATAAGCTGGTAGCAATGCAGAAAGTTCATTTCTAGGCAAAGGAGTATTGGGACAGTGTGAAAA
>JAKBSX010000603.1 GCA_021844725.1 Actinomycetes bacterium
GCGTCACTGGTTATGCAACTTGGAGCGGAAGCTGTTTTCGTTGGCTCCGGTATTTTCAAGAGCAGTGATCCGGCTAAGAGAGCGCGGGCTATCGTGGAAGCAACAACCCATTATCTCGACCCAACTATTCTGATCAAGGTGTCTCGAAATTTAGGGCCAGCCATGGTGGGAATTGAAATGGATCAGCTTGATCTCAAATTGGCTGAGCGTGGTTGGTAGCTCGTTGTTCGTAAGCTATAGGTAAGTCTTATGAAGATTGGGATCTTGGCCCTACAGGGAGATTTTATCAATCATTTTAAGGTTCTTAGCCAGTTGGGTGTTAATCCGATTTTGGTGAAGTCGCCCCAGGATTTGGCCGCTATCGAAGGGATTGTGATACCGGGTGGTGAATCTACCACAATTTCTAAGCTGCTGGTATCGTCTGGAGTTTATGACCCGCTTAAGGAGCGGTTAGACAATGGGCTGGCGGGGTTTGGCACTTGCGCAGGCATGATTATCCTATCCAGGGTGATTTTGGACGGGCGTTCAGACCAGGTAGCCCTGTCATCGATCGACATATCAGTAAGACGCAATGGGTTTGGGCGTCAGGTCGCCTCATTTGAAACCGATATCGACGTGGCCGGAATTAGCGGCGGTTCTATGAGGGCAGCGTTCATTCGTGCTCCGGTAGTAGAGGAAGTGGGTAGCTCAGTTGAGATTCTTTCTGACGTTTCGTACAGGTTTCCTGATTCATCCACCCGAAAAGTCCCTGTAATCTGTAGAGAGCGAAATATATTAGTCTGTTCATTCCATCCAGAAATTGTTGGCGATGATAGGTTGCACAGACTTTTCTTAGATATTTGTTAGTTTAAAAGGGAGAGATCCAGATGTCCGGCCACTCGAAATGGGCAACCATCAAACATAAGAAGGGCGCACAGGATAAGGCAAGGGGAAAGCTGTTTGCCAAGCTTATACGCCAGGTTGAAGTTGCTGCCCGGGAAGGTGGTGGCGACATCAACTCTAATGCCACTTTGCGAACAATGTTCACAAAAGCCCGAGAGGCATCAGTGCCTCTTGACACTATTGAGCGAGCTATAAAACGTGGGACTGGTGAGCTTGAGGGCGTCAGATACGAGGCGATCAACTATGAGGGCTATGCCTCCGGTGGGGTGGCAGTAATCGTAGAATGCCTGACTGATAATAGAAACCGGACCGGCGCTGATGTGAGAAGCCTATTTTCCAAAAACGGAGGTTCGATGGCTGAGCCAGGCGCGGTTTCGTGGCAGTTTTCTCGTAAAGGGGTGATTTCAGTGGATCGGGCGGCAAACGAGGATGAACTAACTCTTGCAGCTCTTGAAGCTGGAGCGGAGGACGTTAACGATCTTGGGGATCAGTGGCAGGTGGTGTGTGCCCCAGGCGATTTGGCTGAGGTAAAAGCGGGCCTTGAAGAGAGTGGATTTAGTTGCGCCAGCGCTGATCTGGTTATGCTCCCGAATGCCAGCATTGAGCTGACAGATGAAAATGAGGCTCGCAAAGTGCTGAAGTTGATTGATGCTTTGGAAGACAATGATGATGTGCAAAATGTCTATGCGAATTTTGATATTCCTGACGCCATTCTTGAAGCTGTAAGCGTCTAAGCATGGCTGATACTTTACTCAGAGTTGGAGACAAAGCGCCTGATTTTAAGGTTCAAGGGATTCCGGATGGTGAGTATTCACTTTCTAAATATCATGGTCAAGTAGTTGTTTTGGCATTTTATCCAGCTGATAATTCGCCAGTTTGCACCACGCAAATGCGTGCTTATTCGCTAGATTCAGGCAGCTTTGAGGGGTTGAACGCAGTAGTTCTTGGCATCTCACCCCAGGACGTAGCATCACACCTGGGATTTGCATCCAAGCATGATATTTCGATACCGTTGTTATCTGATCCAGATAAAACGGTGGCTAAAGCGTATGGGGTTCTGGGCCCGCTTGGATTTTACAGGAGGTCGATATTTGTGATTGACCGGCAGGGCATCGTTACCTACTTGCGAAGGTCCAAAGCAGGGTTAACCTATTCTCCGACCTCAGTTCTAATAGATGCCATAAATCAAGTTGAAGGAAAATAGTTCTCGAATTCGCTTCTCGGACAGCGAATTTGCTATAATATCGAACACATGTTCGTGTTAGGAATTGATCCGGGTTTATCGAGATGTGGCTATGGAGCTGTTAGGCAAATTTCCGGCGAGACAGAGGTTGTAGCTGCCGGTTTGATTACCACTTCTCCGAGCCTGGGTTTGGGAGAACGTCTGGCGACGTTGTTGTCCGACGTCAGAGGCTTGATTGAGGAGCTGTGTCCGGAGGTGATAGCTATTGAACGGATACTGTTTCGTACCAATGCCAAGACCGCTATGTCTGTCGGCCAAGCTTCCGGAGTGGTTCATTTAGCAGCATTTGAGTTCGGTTGTCCGGTAATTGAGTATTCAGCCAGCGAAGTAAAGCTGGCGGTAGCTGGATATGGATCTGCTGAGAAGATTCAGGTACAGCGAATGATAAAAGTTCTTGCGAAACTTGACCATACCCCTAAGCCACCTGACATAGCTGATGCTCTTGGCCTTGCTTTTTGCCACTTGGCAAATTACTCGTATCTGGCACTAGCCCAGAGAAACCGGAGTACTTGATAAATATGATCGGTTTGCTTACAGGATCTGTTGCTGAAATTGTCTTGCCGAACATAATCATTGTCGACGTGGGGGGAGTCGGCTATGTGGTTCATTGCCCAAATGATCTTATAGCTGAATCTAAAATTGGGTCAGAAATTAAGCTCTCGGTTCATACCGCAGTTCGGGAAGATTCAATTACCTTGTACGGATTCAAAGATAAGTCAGATAAAGAGTGGTTTGAGGCTTTACGCGCCACCCAGGGTGTCGGTCCGTCTCTAGCTTTGAATATTCTTTCGTCATTGTCGAGGGCAGAACTGGCTCTGGCAATTGATTCCCGCGACCAGGCTGCGCTAACCAGAGTTCCAGGAGTTGGGT
>JAKBSX010000604.1 GCA_021844725.1 Actinomycetes bacterium
CCGTTACTCTTGATTCCTCTGGTCGGATACAGGGGTGCAAGTTTTGCCGCTCTGGGCGCGATGTGGCTGACCAATACTGAATCGCCAAAATCCAAGATGCCATTGTGGGTCCTGCTTGTAGCATGCTTCAGCGAATCTCTGGCCGTTGGGTTGGGAACTCTTGCAGGCACTGCGGGCTCGATCGTTCCATTGCTTGGTGGTCTCGGAATCTTTCTCCCGACGCTCCTTCACGGGAATGAAAGATGGACTAGGATCGGAACTTACACCGCGATCACGTTTGCGATGGGAGTTGGATTGCCAGGACTTTCGGACGCGCCAGTCCAGAGAGCCGTATATTCAATAATAGGAACTCTTTGGGCGCTTGCTGGGATTGCACTGCAGAGATTAATCCAGTCAAGAAAAGCAGAAGAAGAAATCCAGCCATCCAGCACAATATCCGAGCTACATCCGGACGCTATCCGGAACGCACTCACTATGGGGGGAGCTTCCGCGTTTGGGTTTTGGATAGGAATGGCTTTGGGTCTTCCAAGGGACTTCTGGGTTGTAGTAACAATAGTCATCACTGTGCAGCCGAGCTTCAACACTACGCTGAAATTCACTACAAGGATGGTTCTCGGCACTATAGCTGGCGCATTGATTGGAGCAGTTGTGCTTTACTCAAACCAGTTGTATCTTGAGTTTGCTTTGCTGGGTGTGTTTGCAGTTCTGATGTTTGCAAGCAGGGGAGTGAACTTGGGTCTAGTGCAGATTTTCCTTGCACCATTCATCATTATATTGCTCAACTTGGTCTACGGCGGGACGGCAGATTTTGCTGAAGCCAGAGTGATTGACGTGATTATAGGCGGTGTGATCTCAATTGCTACGGTCTACGTGCTGCATTTGAAAGCGATCAAAAAGCACTGGAAGAATTCTTGATGCGCCTATCTCTTTTCTTCGAGCGAAAACTCACAGTACTTGTCACCAGTAGCTACACAGCTAGTTTCAACGGACCGAGTCTCGATTCCAAACACCCCCTTTATTACACCTACCATGTGTCCGCGGATGAAGTGACTGACCGGCCTCGATGAATGCTGGCCAGTACATTCTGCACTTTCAAACATTCTGATAATTATCTGGAATGGAGACCGGTTTAGATTGACGACCTGCCCAAGACCCCAGCCGAGCGACTGATACATGCCAACGACATGTGTTATCAGCTCGCTAATTTTCTCCTTTCCCATGACTGCCACCAGCTCCTTTCCAGAAACCTCCCCTGCGCTTGCGCCCTGATCGAAAATTATAACGTCTGCGCCAGATCCAAATTTTTCCCTAGTTGCCTTGAGCATACCATTGAAGATTTCATTTCGAAATATCATCGTCCTCTCGCCGGACGTCGTCACGACAGGAAAACTCAGCTCATCAACCAGCAGGCCGCCCTTTGCTTGTTTGATCTGGCAGCTCATCACATCAGGCAGTGACTGAAGCACTCGCTTTATCGCCTCTACGTTCATGCCCTGATCTTCGGGCTGGACGAACATCAGCCAGTGGGCCAGCCCTCCAAACCCGGTGCTAAAAGACCCATTGAGGATCCCGATACGCGAATCTGCTAGCGCCTTCGAAATAGAGACAAGGTTTCCCACGCGGTTTTTGATTTCAAGGCTCAGAAGGTAGAAGTTCGTGTTTGGAAGATACATGAATGCGGTAACGATCTTTGGCTTGAATTGACCTGGTGTCGAAGTCAATCATATATTTACTCCGTCATAACTGAGGATGTGGGTTGCTCTGGTGCCTTATAAGAACGATGGTAATGTCTTTTGATTTTCGCAATCTAGGCAAGCAACCAATTGAACAACTTCAAATCCTCGTCAAGAGAAAATGCGTTTGCATTTGAAGATAGTGAGAGATGACTTGACTGGGCCCGAGGTTCGAGAGCTCATTAGAGAGCATCTCGAACACATGGCGAGAGACTCTCCTCCTGGAAGTTGCCATGCGCTCGGCGTCGATGATCTTCGCAAGGAAGACGTCACCTTCTGGAGCGCATGGGAAGACAATCAGCTTGTTGGATGCGGAGCTCTAAAGGAACTTAGCTCTATGCATGGAGAAATCAAATCGATGCGCACAGTCGAAAGATATCGCGGCAGAGGAGTCGCCTCCAAAATGCTTGACCACATCCTAGCTGAGGCAAGGAGAAGGAACTACAAGAGAGTGAGTCTCGAGACTGGCTCAATGAACTCTTACGCTCCGGCCAGAAGATTGTACGTAAAGTTTGGGTTCAAAGAGTGCCAGCCATTTGGAGATTACAAAGAAGATCCGAACAGCGCGTTTATGACAATGGAACTATAGCTACTGCGCTGATTTGGCCATTATGACATCTTTCGATTTCTTGGACTGATCATCTGCATCTTGTTTCTCGAGTCTATTCGTAATCTCTCTCTGTATTTCAGCAAGTGATGCCTTAGCCTTCTTCTCAGATTCAATATGCGACCTTATTGTCTTGATGAACCTGAACATTCCGAGGCCAAAGAAACCACTTGCTACAAGGATCAGTACAAGGAGTATGATGTAGAAAGGCGAACGATATGTTCCAAAAGCATCGTTTAGGAACATCATAATGACCATTGCGAAAAAGAAACTGAAGCTGATGATGTTCTGACCAAGATGTACGTAATGTTGCTAGTTTCCGGTTCTCTCATTAGGTACGCAAAGGACGGCAGACCCCAGATGGTGACCCCCCAGTTATGGAGACTCGAAGGATATCTGGAATCACGGCAGCCAGATCTAACAAGGAAAATTGTTTCGTTTTACCTAAATACATAGTTATGTCATTGTTATTCCACTAATCATTGATGGGCCAACGGTTGAGACTCTCTCATTATGAGAATCGAACTGGTGCAAGTTCGATCTAGACGGATTGGGTGCTATTCTTCACAATAGCCTGCTGGGAGAACCAGATCTCGTACACCTGATGGGTGTTCAGCAAACCAGCTTCATTGCCTTGGAGGAGAGTCTCTCGCC
>JAKBSX010000605.1 GCA_021844725.1 Actinomycetes bacterium
AGCTAAGTGGCAACTCGCATAATTCATGGTTTGAAAATGTGCCAAAGCGTCTAGGATTTACTCGATATCATCACACAGTAACTGGAACGATTTGCTTCTGGACATATAGTCGTAATCAGACAACGAAGGGATGACCGGAATATTCACCTGCGGGCTCGTGTACGTCTTAGCAATGTTGGGTTTCCCTCTTGCTTTGTTCCACGAAAGGGTCGACAGCTTCATGACCGCGTTTCGGCATCCCTAGAACAAGTTCAAATCTGCCAGTTTCCCAATAACCAAATCAGATAATTGTTCTGGAGTGTAATCGCTAGCCTCGATGTATCCTATCGTTGGGAGAAGGCCTGGCACTTCGATGCGACTGAATCGAACCGGCAAGATATATTCACTGTTTTGACTCATTTGCCGTGCAAGAGCTGCACGCCTTTCGAGATTGGTCCAATGTTTGCTAACATATTGTTCTGAAATGAACATCAAACAGAATGTGGACCTAGAGTGGTATATTTCGGTGAAATAAGTTGCTAGATCTTTGCCCCATAGATCTCTACGCTCGAAAGCATCAAAGAATACTCTGACTCCCTTGAAACGTAAACATTCAGCCACAGCATTGACATATGCACTCTGCTCAGTAGCATAAGATATAGCTAATTCAAAGTGCTTCATTGCGTTTTTTTTTGATTCCGATCTATCGTAACTACTAACAATGGGGCCGTAAAGTCTATCTATTACGCTGGTGAAGTCCTCATACAGTCTCTCTGTTAACTGTGAACGAGGTCCGCCGACATAGAATGTAAACTGAGTGTTGAAACCTTCCACAGAGTCGCCACTTAGCTGAAATGTATAATAGATGTAGGCCCCTTTTTCCCATTGAAAAATACCTGCGTTTTGAGTCAAGTCTATACATGATAGCTGCATGTCACTAAGCGCTTGAATCAAGAGAGCATGTGAGATCTTTGAAGTGCTCACCCTTAACTCGTGCTTCTGGCTCTGCGTGAATTGCCATGGACTAAGCTTCAAGTCAACACCGCCGCTTCGGAGTTCCTTTGGGAATACCCTAATATCTCCATCCTTGATGCATATACTATATTCGTCAAAAAGAGCGTCTATTATCCGCACATAACCTTTGCTCTTAGGAAATGCTGCCTCAATCTCCTTAATAGAAATGATACCATTCTTGCCTCTAGCCAAGAATGGGATATTACTCCTCATTTCGAGGTATTTTCTATCGCCGAAAATTACGAGATCCGATGCCGCAGGGTAGTACTCGATGAGACCTTGACTACTGAAATTGTCCAACAAGAACTTTAGATGGATTTTCGAAATTGATGAACTGAATTTTTCTTTGTACTTTTCTTGTATACCTTTAACGTCAAGAGATGGAATCTTTAGCTTCTTGATATCATAGATCACATTCAGTACCTTGTCGGCATACTGAGTCTCGATCACCGTCCGTGCCTTGCCCCAATCAATTTCTGAGATTATACTGCTCTTGAAAGAGTCCATTCCTGCTTCACTTGTTCCCGACACCTCGAAACATGTTGCGATCTTCTCCGCGGCAATGACAGACCTAATTCTTCCCGGTGTGACTTCCTCTACTGATTCATCTATGAATGTCTCTACCAAGAACATCTTTGTCTTCGTTGTCAGATACTCCCTAATTTCTGGAAGAGCGCTTATCACTTTGTCTAGTGTTGAGATGTCCGTCTTCTTGAATAAGAGCAAGATTACGTCTGAATCTGACAGGAACGGGAAGAATGTATATAGAACGCTCTCCTGGCCTCCATGATCATGGAAGACAACCCTACGATCTATCCCATCTGTATCTTTCCCTAGGTTCCATTCCCAGACTTCTTTGCCATACGTCGACTGGGAATCAAACCTATCATCCTTGACTATTGCGTTGCAAAGGGTAGATTTGCCAACGCCAGTATGACCTATCAGACTAATCTTAGCGAACTTGTACTTGATCAAAGACAGAGGAGTCTCTATGGGCAAGAGGTCAAATTCAAAGACACCGTTACCAGTTAACACCACTACTTTGCCTTCCTTATTCTGCATCACAACGCTCTTTGGTAGCTTATGAGTAACAATTTGTTGCGTCCTGATATCGATCTGGATGATTTCAGTGTTAGTGGCAGCAAACAAGTAATCCTCAGTGCCAGAGAATTTTAAAGATTTCCCTCCCGTGGAAGCCACAAAGACATCAAACACAATATGCCATTTGGAAGTATGGCTGTCAGCCTCTATGAGATAAACATGCCCTCTGATGGTGATTACAGCAAGCAAAGTTTCTGAAAGCCAATCAATTGCTTCTATCGATCCAATTACCTTCAAGCTGTCTTTGAGCTGATAGGATGGACTTTCTCTAGTCCAGATGTTGATATGACCCTGATAATCGCCAGTGGCCAGCGTGTTACCATAAGCGGATAGGCCAAAAACACTGTTATAATGTCCTTGTAACAAGGTCGACTCCCATATGCCAGTGCTCTTTCTTGTAGTTACGTAGACAGTTCCATAGGTAGACGTCTGAACGAATGAGGAACCATCGATCCAGCTGACCCTCCACACCCTCGAATGCTTACTAAACGTAGCAGGTTGAATTTCCTCAACGATCCGCCTCATGGATATATCGAAAAGGACTATCCTTCCCGAGTGGCAACCAACTAACACCGACGTCCTGTTAGAAGAAACAGATATCGAGGTTACTTTCGAACCACAGTCTTCTCTGAAAACAAGTTGACCTTTCATATCCCATAATGCCAACAGTCCGTTTTCATGACCTGTAATTACGCAGGAGGACTCATCCAAGATAACAGCCGCAGTGATTTCCGGAACTTCCTTTGGAAACCTAAACAAGTAGTGTCCATTTATCGATGAAGGCATTGCATATCCTTTCTCCCACTTGAAGCTCTTGTGGAATAGTACTCACTATAGTATATTTGAATCGTTGCACCGGTTGGAAGATGCTGTATTCTCTGTTACTGAGGATTA
>JAKBSX010000606.1 GCA_021844725.1 Actinomycetes bacterium
TTGTCTAAGCTTTGGCTTGGAGCCGAGCCGGTCGTCGTGACATCTACCACTACGTTTGCGAAACTCGGGTCATAGACTCCCGCTTGCGATGGAGTAAATGTACAGGTCACGGTATCAGAGGATAGGACGCAGCTATCCCACGCCAACTGACCAGCTGCGGGTTGATTGTTTGCGGCAGCGTCCAGGGAGTATTTAATGCCGCTCCCTTGTGGAAGCGGGTCCGTCAATGTCACCTCTTGATAATCCCAACCATTGACCGTAAGGTCGCTAATGGTAAAAAGCGAGCTGCTACCTGAGGCGATAGGTGACTGGCCAGCGGTTTTGGTTATGGTTAGCTTGGGGGTTTGCGCGGTAATCGATATCGAAGCCGTCGAAGTTTCGACTATTCCATCGGCCGAGATAGTCGCAGTGTTGTTGAGGGTTTCGGTGGGTGAGGAAGTACTCGATGCTACGTCAACTATAACGTTAGCGAATGTAACGGACTGGTCCACCGGAGCGCTGTAAGTGCAACTGACCTCCTCGGTAGGAACTATCGCGCATCTCGTCCACGCCTCCTCTTGACCACTCGGCGTATTGCTTGCCGAGTCGAGCGAGTAACTAACCCCAGGAGCGGTTGGCAGCGGATCGGTCATCGTTACCTGATCACCAGCAAGAAGATTGTTGGCAGAAGATGCGACGGTGAAAGTTGAATTGCCTCCGGCGGTAATAGGTGACTGGCCAGCGGTTTTATCTATGGTGAGGGTAGGCTTCGCCGAACTAGGACACGCCCCATGGCTCAGAACGAACTGACCAGTCCATGAGGTGGATATTTGCACCTCAGCGTTGATAGGTGTATCAAAGGCATAGGAATCTGGATTGGCAGGCGTGTCAGTGAAGTAGTGAGCAGAACCACCTGAAACGGGTGCATTTGAAAGATAGAGAGGGACAAATTGCGGCTTAGTAGATGACCATTCGACCGAGATATAGGGGGGAATCTCCGAACTCGTCAACCCCTGAGTTGTGATAACAAACCCCCACTGATTGACATTTTGCGTGCACTTGGCTGACAAGGAGGCTTGTTTGACAAATACCGTCTGGGTGGAGGTCGTGGTTGCGGATGCTGTCGTCGCAAAAGCTGGGGCCAAAATACCAAATAACACTATTGCTAGACCAACTAACCTAGCTATGTAGGTACGTAACTTCTTCATCCTTACCTCGATATCCGCTTCTCAGGCCCTGTTCAAAACTCCCAAACCTCCGCCAGTTTCCCTGCAAATCCGGGGGAAAAGCTTCATTTGCTCGCCACTCTGCCAAACCTAAGCAGCTCATAAATTTCTATCCAAACTTCTGCTAAAGTTTCCTCATCTAATGGCCGATAAACCACCCTAACTCAAACTACTTCGTCAAACTAGTTAATTAACCATTTGTAGATTGTCAAAGTTCTTCCAAATAATTCATCTATCCACATCAGGAGCTTTTCCAAAACACGAACTGGAAAACACTGAACTTTGAAATATAAATCTCATCTTGCCGGTCATATACCACTGCATCACAGACCTATTTGAGGGATACAGAAGCCGTCCTTACGCAAGGAACCTTGGATACCAAGACGAGTGGTCTAATTTGCTCGGCATTTTGAGGTTCGATCGGTTCATCCTTCTCGCTTGTGGCATCGGCGCCCATTGTGATTGCTCTAATCTACTCATCCTCTAACAGTGATCTAAATGAACCAAATACGGATTCCTAACGGCCCTGGTCAAACTTCCTGATCTGTTCAATAACTCTCCTAGAAACTGTCCAGCGGGCTTAGATCCCGCCATTCAGGAGCTTTTTAAGCCCTAGGGCTTAAAGTAGAAATTTGGTGAGAGGTCGGCCCGGTACCATAGTTGACTTTGTCATTTGCCCAATGGACGCTTGGAAATAACAGAACACCAGAGATTGCTAGTAACCCAATACAGGGAAACTCACGTTTTCTTCGAGGTCGGTCTCCATTTCGGCGACAATTAACTCCGGAAGTCATTAGCTGCCAGCCGTCATAATCACCGACCGCAAAACTTCGGAACCATTGGGAAAAGGCCCGGACCGAGTAGGTTTATAATTAACGTGTCATTTCGGACGCGTAAACCGAGCCAGGCTCATCTGTTATGCGACCCCCCGAAACAATCACAAGCACATTAGCAACCGCAACGGCGCGTCTTGTCGCCCAGTCGAGACCCCCAAAGTTTGTCGCCGAACAGATGAGGTGGCCGTCATCGGCTAACAGGGTATTCAGCTAGCCATAGTGGGAGCCATATGCCGTCCGGTTGATCCGCAAGGACAAACGCAGCAGCATTTATTGCTCTTGCCTTTGGATGAACTATACGCAAATTTAACTCTCGCCAGGTAGTCGGCAAATGAAGGTTTTACGCCCAGCTAAATGTCAGGTTAGGGTCGGAAGCTATGCTGGCGAAATTTCAGGCGTCGATCGGTGTCGCTGGAAATCACTTGACTTAAAATCACTTTACTTAAAATCAAAAGATCGCAACTAAGGTAGATCGCCCGAGGCCATTGATCGGAGCCTCAGATTTCACTCCGCAACGACGTCGAGCGTCTCCACTTCATTGGTCGAACTCCAAACCCACTTAGGGGCGTCCCACCGTTTAGCCTGATAAAAGTAGTCCGCTATGGGCCATGACTCCGGTAGATGCTTTCAACCGACCCCCGATGCGAAAAAGAACTCTCCAATGTCACTCATGACTGAGGGGGGTATGGTTCGGCTATGTGAGCAATGGTCTTCGAATATCCGCGGTGCAGCGGAGTCGTTACCCATTAGCCAACGAGAACCTTCGCCTCTGCGATATCACCCTCATTGAATGGCGTTGCAACAGTTCGCCTTTGACTTTGGCCACAGATCCGATGATCCCATGAAGGGACCAGATGGCACTTCTTGCCAAGTTGGCGTCAGATTATCATCGACTGAAAAGAGCACTTCGAATTTCAGGCGATTCTCGCTGTAGGCTAACAC
>JAKBSX010000022.1 GCA_021844725.1 Actinomycetes bacterium
TTCTTTGATACCGCATGATTCATCTTTGCCGTAAGTAGTCTTTGTTGCCCGGGCTGCAGTCTCTAGAATAGGCCGGACCACATCGGTATCATAAACCGAGCCCTTACCTTGGAGAATTGGGAGAATCCTCTCCAACCCAGCACCGGTGTCTATGGAAGGCTTTGGCAACGGAAGAAGCTCTTGATTACCTTGCCGATTGTACTGCATAAAAACCAGGTTCCAAATCTCCAGGAAACGTTCATCTGAACCAAATGCGGGTCCCCCTGGTTCACCAAATTCGATGCCTTTGTCGAAGTAAATTTCCGAGCAGGGACCGCATGGCCCAACCTCGCCCATCTGCCACCAGTTATCTTCGTCCAGTCGCTGAATGCGTTCGGGCTTTACTCCAACCGTGTCCCGCCAGATTGCTTCGCTCTCATCATCATCCAGATGCACAGTCACCCACAATCGATCGGGATCCAGTCCCAGGACCTCGGTGACTAATTCCCAAGCATACGGAATGGCAACATCTTTAAAGTAATCACCAAATGAGAAATTTCCCAACATCTCAAAAAAAGTAAGATGACGCATGGTCCTTCCAATTTGGTCCAGATCATTATGCTTGCCCCCAGCTCTCATGCATTTCTGCACAGAAGTTGCCCGCTTGAACGGTGCTGCCTCCTCACCAAGGAAGTAGGGTTTAAACGGGACCATTCCCGCTACGGTAAACAGCAAAGTTGGATCATGCGGTATCAAAGAAGCCGAAGGCACCGATACGTGTCCCTTATCGGTAAAAAATTTAGTAAATGCTGCCCGAAGTTGATTAGATTCCATTTCCTAGCCAGCCTATATCCTTTGGAACAATAAAAGTTCTCTCACGGCTACGACCGGACTTTTCTCTTCGGAGGAAGCCCCATCTCCTGCCGCAAACTTATTTCTGCGGAGGCCATTTCGCTTCTGGCCTCCAAAATCGCTTCGCTCAGGCGGTCTTTTACTGCGCTGGCCGAATCAAGTGCCATCTTTGATACAGCCAAGGGAGTGACTTCCTGGATTTTATTCCTAATCTTCTTTCTGACCCACAGGGTCATACTTACTCCAAAACCTGTGCCAGTTATAAACCAGCGAATTCGCTTCATCATCTCCGCCTCTTCCCTCCCGTCGATGAACCAGACAGCCTGAATACGGAAATTAACTTATCCATACCAGCTCTAAGGGCCCGAACGCGAACAATGGGAGCCGCAACCGCGCTAAAGGCAAGTTTGCTTGCGCTTCCCATTGAATCAGCAACCTTGCCGGCCGAATCTAGCAGGATTTCGAACTTGTTTACATCTAGATTCGCATCCTCGACTAAGACTGAAACATCCTTTAGCAACTTGCCAAGCTGGCTATCAAGTCTCTCTAGACCGCTTCCAATCTCTACAAGCTGGGTACGAACTTGTTTAACAAGGCTGAGAGCTAGTACCAAAGCTATGACTAATCCGACTACAAGTATTACTCCCAACCACAACAACGCAACCACCACTACCCTCTTTCACCCACTCGAAAGTTACTCTGCTTCGTCAACAAGAAACCTCATTGGAGCCAGATTATCCGGAAAATATTTTCTGCTATCTGAAGTGGTGACACTCTTACCCCGACTCCGCTCAATATCTACAATTCCACCTCGGATACTCTGTGGAACTCCTAAATTCGTAGTTCTTCCCGCCACGTCGATAGCCCGATTTATGGCATTATAGGCTGACTTGGATTTACCCGCCCGACAAAGATAGGCTACAGCATGAGCCAGGTTGATTCTTATCTCAGGCATACCGATGGTCTCACAGGCGGTAGCTACAGCATGAGCCAACAACAGAGCTTGGGGGTCAGCTAAGCCCACATCCTCGGAAGCAAAAATCACAAGACGCCTGGCGATATAGCGTGGATCCTCACCTTCGACCAACAATCGTGCAAGCCAGTAGAGCGCAGCATCAGATTCGGATGCACGCATTGACTTTATTAGTGCCGAAGTCATCTCAAAGTGACCAGAAGCAGACAGCCCTTTACTTACTCTCATCCGGACCGACCTGACATCAACGTCAGTGATGGTGATGACTTGACTTCCCTTTCGACCTATAGCTGAAACGTATGCTGCTTCAAAAATATTCAGGGCCGATCGCAAGTCACCACCACTTAGCTGATATATCAATTCATTTACCGATGTGTCCATGCGAGCCTGGAAATATTGAGCAGCCCTTGAAAGCACTTCTGCAATCTCGCTATCGCCCAACGGCTGCAGCTCAACAACGTGAAGCCTTGAAAGTAGAGGCTGGCTGATAGACATCCAGGGGTTTTCTGTCGTAGCTCCAAATAAGACAAACTCACCATCTTCAACTGGTGATAGCAACGAGTCGCTTTGCACCCTCGTCAATCTATGGATCTCATCAATAAAAATTACGGTGGTCATTCCCTGAATTTCAATCGCACGAATTGCCTCCCTTTGGGCCTCTTTGATCTCTTTCACTCCTAAAGAGGTTGCCAAAAGAGGGACAAACCGGGCTCCCAGCTCTTTAGCAATCAGGCCAGCAATGGTAGTTTTACCCGTCCCAGGCGGTCCCGAAAATACAAGAGATAGAAAATGCTTGGAATTCAATATCGAATTGACTACTCCACCCTCTCCGAGGATGTCCTTATGTCCAACCACTTCTGCGATTGTTTTGGGACGCAGGGCAGCAGCAAGCGGCATTTGGGCGCGCAGTTCTTTGTTTTCAAATAACGAATCCCTGCCTGCTTTATCCATAATCCCGCCTGAACTACCGCAAATTCCTAGATCTGGTTTTTACTCACGGGCTTCACCGAAAGACCAAGCAGATCCCAACTGCTCTTTTCAAGCGGCTTGGGTGCCCCTGTCATGAGGTCAGATCCAGATTGAGTCTTCGGAAACGCTATGACTTCTCTGATATTGTCTTCTCCAACCAGAAGTGCAGTCAATCTATCAATGCCAAATGCAAAACCTCCATGCGGGGGAGCACCGAATCTAAACGCCTCTAGCAGGAATCCAAATCGATTCTTCGCCTCTTCTGTACTGATTCCAAGCAAAGAGAAAATCCTTGCCTGTATGTCACTGCGGTGGATTCTGATACTGCCGGAACCAAGCTCCCAGCCGTTTAGAACCAAGTCGTACGACTGTGACCTTACACTAAGCGGGTCTGATTCGAGCTTGTCGAAATCATCCTGATTGGGCATAGTAAAAGGATGATGGGCTGAAATCAGGCTGCCATCTTCGCTCATACCTTCAAATAACGGAAAATCCACCACCCATACGTAAGTGAACTGATTTGGGTCAGCCAGCTTTCTTCCGAGCTCCAACCTGAGCTGACCAAGCACTTGGCAGGCCGATTGCCACTCATCAGCCACCATAAGAATAACTGATCCAGCCTTGGCGCCAACCTTGGCAATCAGCTCCCGCGACTCAGCATCAGAAATGAACTTGGCCACCGGAGAATCGAGTGTAAGCTCCCCATCTTTTGATTCCACCCGTAACCACAAAAGTCCCTTAGCCCCCAGAGCTTTGGCCCTATCAACCAATCCATCCAATTTCGACCGAGTAAGTTCGGAAGGATTAGGTGCAACCAAAGCCTTGACACATGGGGCTGAAAGAGCCCGCACCTGCGTATCTGCAAATATATCCGTAACGTCAATCAAAGTGTGACCAAATCTCATATCTGGCTTGTCAACGCCATACAGGTCAATAGCATCCCGCCAGGTGATTCTGCCGATAGGATCTACATGTTCGAGTCCTACAGCCCTTGAAGCACCCATAACTGCATCAGATATAAATTCCATCACATCATCCTGGCTCACAAACGACGCTTCCAAATCCAGTTGTGTGAACTCAAACTGCCTGTCCGCCCTTAAGTCTTCGTCCCGAAGACATCTCGCAATCTGGTAATAGCGGTCAAAGCCAGAAACCATTAACAACTGCTTCGCAATCTGTGGCGACTGTGGCAAAACATAACTACTGCCATGGTTCAAGCGAGACGGTACCACAAATTCCCTCGCACCTTCAGGAGTAGGAGTCCACAATAAAGGCGTCTCGAGTTCGGTGAAACCCTGTCTCTCCATCGAGGCACGAATTGCACTGTTTATCCTGGCTCGAGCCCTAAGATTCGACTGCATCTTCTCCCTTCGCAGATCAAGATATCTGAATCTCAGCCTTGTGGATTCATCGACTTCGACCCTATCGGTAAGTGAAAATGGAGGCGGATCGGCCTGCGCTAGCAACTCAATCTCACTATCTGTCAACTCAACCTGGCCGGTATCGAGAGATGAATTCTCTGTTCCCTCCGGCCTCCTGGTGACCTTACCTTTAACTCTGACAACATACTCAGCACGTAGTTCAACGGACGAATGGGCTACGACCTGAACTATCCCACTGAAATCTCTCACATCGATAAAGACCAGGTGCTCCCCGTGTTCCCTGACTTTGGAAACCCAGCCGCATACGGTAACGCTAGCCCCGAGGTCTTTCTCAGAAATGGTTCCTATATATCGGTCTCGTAATCCCCTGGGCTCTATGGTTGGGTAGTTTGTGATTACGGAAGGTCCAGAACTTGATTCCATTCAAATCTCTCAATCAATAAATATTTAGATGGCGCGGTATGCGATAGAGCCTAGAAGGTAAGCCAAACCGACCACTTTACAGTTGCAAAATTTTAGCACTGGGGCCACTTGGCCCCGTCCAATAAACTATCGGTCTCGTTACCCTCACTTACCAAAGTGGTCTGCGGCGCTGAGCGATCATTAGCCATAGCCAGGCTAATGATTATTCTTGGCTGGAAGTGCTCGATAGGCGTCAAATACAGAGTCCAGCCGCTTGAGCGAAGCTAACACGGACTCAAGATGAGATGGATCAGCCAACTCAAATTCAAACTTCATCCTTGAAACCCGATCCGGACCAGCGTGAGAGGAACTGGAAAGAATATTCAGATGATGCTCTGACAACACTCTGGTGACATCTGCCAGCAATCTGGATCGATCCAGTGCTTTCACTTCAACCGAAGCAGTAAATATACCGGTGGTGTCCCGGTCCCATTCCACCTCAATCAACCGGTCCTCATCAGAAAACGAGAGAGCAATTGCGTTACTGCAGTCGGTCCGGTGAACCGAAACTCCCCGCCCGCGAGTAACGAATCCTATGATGTCGTCACCCGGAACCGGTGAGCAGCATTTCGAGAGCCGAATCATGACATCATCAAGGCCTTCAACATATACTCCCGCGCCCTTTCGGCGCCTGTGCGATGACCTGTTTGTCGTTACAGTTGCGGGTAGCTGATCTTCGCCTTCCCCGCCCTTCAAATCCTTCAGGAGCCTTTGGGCAACCGAGCGCGCACTTACGTGCCCTTCACCAACTGCAGCATAGAGAGCATCAAGCTCTCCATATCCAAGCCCTTCGGAGATCTTTAATAGGGCCTCGGAATTAGACAGCTTCTGAGACGGCAGATTCTCCTTGCGTATCGCTTTAGCCAGCTCATCTTTGCCATTTTCGATCGCGTCTTCGCGGCGTTCCCGAGAAAACCACTGGCGAATCTTATTTCTAGCCCTGGGCGTCACCACGATCTTCAGCCAGTCCCGGCTCGGACCGGCATTCTGAACCTTAGAGGTGAAAATCTCGACGGTATCTCCACTTTTGAGCTTCGAGTCGAGCGGAACCAGCCTTTGATTCACTTTTGCCCCTATACAGCGGTGACCAACTTCAGTGTGAATCGAATAAGCAAAATCGATAGGAGTAGCTGCGGCAGGCAGGGTGACAACTTTACCTTTGGGAGTGAAGACATAAACTTCATCCAATTCAAGATCCAGCCTTAACGACTCCAGAAACTCAGCCGGATCCGGTGTGTCTTTTTGCCAATCCACGATGCGGCTCAGCCATGCCATCTCATCGCTACTGCTGCCTTCTTTATAACCCCAGTGGGCTGCCACCCCAAATTCAGCCCTCCTATGCATTTCCTGGGTCCTGATCTGGATCTCAAGCGGATTTCCGCCATGGGACACAACAGTGGTATGAAGAGACTGATACAGGTTGAACTTAGGTGAATTAATGTAATCTTTGAATCTTCCGGGAACCGGGGACCAGATCGAGTGCACCACCCCTAGCGCAGCCCAACAATCCTTTTCCGTTTCGGTTATCACTCTCATACCTATTATGTCGTAGATATCATCAAACTCTTTGGCCTTGACCACCATCTTCTCATAGATCGACCATAAATGCTTTGGCCTCCCCGAAACTTCCGCGGCAATGCCCACTTCATCAAGCCGATCCTTGGCTGCCTTAAGCACAATATCCAAATACTGATCACGCTCTGGGTTCCTGGAGGTAACCATCCTGTCAATCTCCGCATAACGCCGTGGGTGCAAAGAGGCGAAAGCAAGGTCCTCAAGCTGCCATCGAATCTCCTGAATACCCAGTCGATGAGCAAGCGGAGCGTATATGTCCAAGGTTTCCTGAGCGGTTCTTCTTTGTTTCCACTCCGGCAGTACCCCAATAGTGCGCATATTGTGCAAGCGGTCGGCAAGCTTTATAACCAGCACCCTGGGATCTTTAGCCATAGCCAAAAGCATCTTCCTCATTGAAGCTGCCTGCTGAGCCTCTTTCGATTCAAAACTGAGACGATCCAGCTTGGTGACACCGTCAACTATTGCAGCAACAGCTGGGTCGTACTGTTCAGCTACCTCGTCCAGTGAAAGATCAGTGTCCTCTACAGCATCGTGAAGCAGTGCAGCAGAAATGGTGACATCATCCACCCCCAGCTGCGCTACGATTTTAGCCACCCCGTAAGGATGGATAAAATAGGGTTCTCCAGTTGCCCGAACCTGACCGCTGTGAGCCACAAGCCCACCCTCAAAAGCCTTTTCGATCAGCTTGGTAGAACGCACTGGATGCCTCGACGTATATTCATCAAGAAGATACTCAAGGCCCGAGAAATTATTATCCATCTTCTTACCTGCTGTCACTTCGGACATAACTGTATTCTACTATCACTTCCAGGTGCTATCTCACACCCTTGGGATTTGCCCTTATCAGCGACGCTTGTTTTTGGACTTCTTTTTAGAGCTGGGACGGGTTGAACCATGAAGCGATTCCACACTGACAAGACGTGAGCCGGAGCCGGAGCCAGCAGCCACCTCGGCCTTAGGGCGTGAGTCACTTTTAGGGTCATCGCGATTTCCCTCAGCGGCCCCAATCTTGCCCCTTTGTGCCTTGCTTGCACGCTTTCCTGACCCGATGGTTTGGCGCAACGTCTTATACCGAGGCTCTTTCTCTTTGATCCAGGCCAATATCGGCGAGGCTATAAATATCGAGGAGTAAGCTCCGGTAGTCAAACCGACAAATAGAGCAAGTCCGAAGTTTTTGAGAGTTGTGGCCCCCATGATGTAAGCACCGACAACAAGTACCGAAAGAATCGGGATAATGGCCACCAACGATGTATTGATCGACCTGGCCAAAACCTGATTCATCGAGTCATTTACCGCGTCCGAATAGGTTCGGCGGCCGACATGAACCACGCTGACTATATTCTCACGAATCCTGTCAAATACGACGATGGTGTCGTATAGCGAATATCCCAAGATGGTTAGAAGCGCGATTACCGTAGATGGGGTCACTTGAAAACCGGAAAGAGAGTAGATCCCGACCGTGACTAAAATATCGTGGATCACTGCCAAGAGAGCAGCTGCAGCCATTTTGGGTTCGAACCTGAGCGAAATATAAATGGCAATCGCCAAAAAGAAGAAAATCAAAGCGGTTACCGCTTTGGATGTGATTACACCACCCCAAGTCGGTCCTACGTCCGTCAGTCCTACTTGATTAGGATTTATATGAGCAGCCTTGGCAAGGGCGGCCGACACTTGCGCCTCCTTGGCTGACTTGGCTGACTGGCTAAGCGTATTCAAGTCTGCCTCGACCTGAACCGTACGACCAGCTGAACTTCCCAGAGTCACAATCGTTGCAGAAGAAAGTCCATAGGGTGCAATTGCAGCTCTGGCCTGACTAACACTCAACGTGGCTGATGGAACTTCCCATGAAACGCCACCTTTGAAATCAATCCCAAAATTGAGGCCCCTGATAAGAAGAGATGATAAACCAATCAGGATGATTGCTCCGGAGAGCATAAACCACCTCTTGGAGTGGCCTATGAAGTCAATCTCCGTCTCACCCCGAAACAACCGCCCAAAACTGCGCTTCAAGCTGAATCGCTCACTCATTAGAACACTTCTCCAAGCCTTTCTAGATAAACTTTCCTATTCATATCAGCTAGATACCCCGACTGAAGTGCCAACTGGATTATTCAGGGGAGTTTGCACAGAACCAAGCCCGCGGGCCATTCCCAAAAATCCGGTACCAGTCACCTTGGCAGACTGGCCCAAAATAATTACCAGTGGGCGTGTAAAGACATAGGCGGTGATCACATCCAAAAGGGTCGAAATACCCAGGAAAAATGCAAATCCACGAACAGGTCCAATACTAAGAAGATAAAGAAGCAAAGCGCCTATAAAAGAGACAGCATCTGCAGCAATAATTGTTTTGAAAGCCCTTGAAAATCCCTTATCAACCGATGACCGGATAGTTTTACCGGCCCTGACCTCATCTTTCAAGCGTTCAAAAAATACAACGTAAGAGTCGACTGTCACTCCAACTGAGACTATTAAACCGGTAACGCCGGAAAGACCGAGACTCAGGCCGGATGAGTGACCCAAAAATGAGACAATGGCCCACAACAATGCAGCAGTTGTTCCAAGACCTAAAACAACCACGATTCCCAACAGCCTGTAATACAAAATGGTATATATCATGACGGCTGCAAGCCCGATTAGACCAGCTAAGACGCCGGCCTTGAGCGATGACGCCCCAAGCGTGGGAGAAACTGTCTGCACGGTTTGCTGCTGCAGTTGGACCGGAAGAGCTCCATACTTGAGCACTAACGCAAGATTCTGCGCCTGAGTTTGAGTAAAGCTTCCCGAAATCTGGCCTTGACCGCCAAAAGTTTTGGCGTTGATGGTGGGAGCAGATTCAACGGTTCCGTCTAATACAATCGCTATCTGCTGGTGATAATACTTGGTGGCTATGGCATCAAACTTTGGAGATCCAGCCGATGTGAGACTGAAATTTACTAGCCAGTTCCCGCTTGAATCCACCCCAGCAAAGGCTGACTTCAACGCTGCACCGGTAAGCAGCGTAGGTCCAACGATATAACGGGCACTCGGATCGCCGTGAATGGGAAGAAGCGCTGGCTTATTCTGGGGAACATTGGTGATCGATGTAGTAGGTACGTAAGCAAAGACGGTGGACTGCGCCTGAGTTGTCGGGCACTGCAGCGAGCCAGCACTGCTTGGAACCTTGAACCCTTTCGGAGGCTTTGCGTAAGCAGGCACCTGGCACAAGACTGGTCTAAAAGACAACTGGGCAGTTTGGCCAACAATCTTTAACGCCCTGGATGCATCTTTGACTCCCGGCAGCTGAACCACAATGTCGTTCCCCTGCTGAGAGATATTTGGCGAGGTGATACCTAGTGCGTCGACCCTGTTGCGGATGATCGAAATCGTCTGCTGTAAGGTGGCCTGAGAAACCGTTCTTGCTGGTTTATATACTACCGACGCTCCGCCTTGCAGATCCAGACCGAGAACTGGAGAATAGTGAGCGACCAACACGGCAATAAATGAACCGAGTGATATCACAATGGTTGCCACAACCATAATTATGTTCGAGCGCTTCATTTATAAATTCCAATCCCAAATTTGGACATAACAATCAACCGATATCGTTCATTTATTTTGAGTCACGTCAGCATCAGCCAAAGACGCGGGGATCTTGGCTGAACTGACTGCTCATAATCAAACTAAAACAGATTAGCGCTGCTCTCCCAAGTCATGATCATCAGGACCGATCTTTTTTTCCTCGGCATCGGAAACAGAATCCTCAATCGGATCACTATAGGGTGAACCAGGATCCGAACTTGAACCATTCTCGGAGGAAGCTTCTAGGTGATCGTGAAGCTGATTAAAGTCCTCATCAGAAAATCCGGCATGAAACACATCTTCTGAAAGCTGTTGGTCTAGGTCGATTGCTTCAGGAGCCTTGACCACACTGCGTCGATCAAAAACCAACTCCACACCAGGAGCTACTTCTACCACAGCCAAATCCTGGGAGATCCGATTGACTCTCCCGTATATCCCCGAACGGGTCAAAACCCTGTCCCCTGTGGTAATTCTCGCCTGCTCTTGCTGTGCCGCCTTTAACTTCGCCTGCTTTGGCCTGATAATGAACAAATAAAAAATCAGGAATACCAGAATTGGTAGTATTAAACTCACAGATAAATCTCCAAACTAAAGTCCCCAATAGATACTAATTCAGACTCTCAATAGCCAGGTATCAAAGGGATACAAACTTTTACATGCCACGGTAGTCACAATTTATTGTTTCTCAGCGTGTCAAAATCGCATTTACTGCATCAATCAGTATCTCAGCCCCTTGCCTTGCCTCATCCAGGGATACTTCCATCGGTGGTGCTATGCGCAGCACGTTACCTTCCGAGCCTCCTTTCCCAACCAACAGCCCCCTATCTTTGCAGCGATTGTGAACTGCATTGGTCAATTCAACCGAGGCAATCTTGGAGTCAGGCTCAACAAACTCAATTCCAACCATCAGCCCCTTGCCCCGAATGTCTGAAACTGAACTCAAATTCCCGATTTCGGACTGCAACAAAGAGATCATGACATCGCCAACCACCTTGGCATTTGACTGCAAGTCATGGTCCAGAAGGTAATTCAGATTAGCCAGTCCTGCCCTGGATGACAATTGGTTACCTCCAAAAGTTGAAATCGAAGCACCAACTAAACTCTCGACCACCTCTTCGCTGCCAATCACCCCAGCCAAAGAAAGCCCATTGCCAAGACCCTTGGCAAAGGTGATTAGATCCGGAACCAAGCCATGAGCCTGATATCCCCAGAAATGATCACCAGTCCTCCCCCATCCAGTTTGCACCTCGTCGGAAATAAAAAGAGTTCCCAAGGGGTCAAGCACCTCTTTTATCCGTCCGAAATATCCATCCGGAGGAACCACAAAGCCCGCTACCCCCTGAATAGGTTCAGCTATAAAGGCCGCAATTTTGTTTCCTATCCCATTTGAAATCAGATCCCTTAGATCCTCGACACCACGCTCAATGTACTCCTGGTCGCTAAGACCAGTCATAATTCCCCTCACCCGGGATCCACCAAGTATGTAGCTGACGTTGAAGGGATAGAAGCTGGAGGTCGAATACGAGGTGTTACCGGTAATGGCCATTGAACTCAGCGATCTACCGTGATAGCTTCCCCGCACCGCGAGAAAATTATTGGACTCACGGTAGCAGCTTGCAAGAAGCAGCGCTGTATCGTTAGCCTCGGTCCCGGAAGTGGTAAAAAACACCTTTGCATTATCTATCCCGGATAACTTTGATATCCGTTCCGCCAATTCAACCATGGGTGAAATTAAATAAGCAGTGGAAGAATGCAGCAACTTGGAAGCCTGGTCTACTATCGCATCCACCACCTCTGCGGCCGAGTGCCTGGTCATAGTGGTCAGGATCCCACCAAAGAAATCCAGATAGCGATTTCCATCAGAATCAAACACGTAACAACCTTGACCGCTTACCAATTCGATTGGGTCATCGTAGTATAAACTCACCCACGAAGGCATGACTTTCCGATGCCTGGCTAAAAGTTCACTTCGTTCCATAATCACCCCCAAAGAGCTCTGCTGTATCACGAATCCATCGTGCTAATACGGGCCTACTGACCAATTTTCCGTCTTTCGCAACATTTACATACCATAAAGTCGAAGGGTTACCTAAACCAATCTAAGACCGTATTTAGGGAAAGACACTAAAAAGATAAATGACTGGCTGGGCTCATAAACTAACCCGGCGTCTCAGCTTTTGCAACCGTGTCAATAAATGAGCGCTGAAAGACGGCTATCCGTCGAACAATGGAGCCCGGATTTCTGGAGCGGGGATACCTAAATGCTGCCAAGCCAGTGGACCCGCCACCCTTCCTCTTGGGGTGCGCTCCAATAATCCCGAGGTGAGTAAATAAGGTTCATAAACGTCTTCAATGGTTTCAGGCTGTTCTCCAACGGTTACAGCAAGTGTCGAAAGACCAACCGGCCTCCCGGAATAGGTGCGGCATAAAACATCCAAAATTGCACGGTCCACTTTATCTAGTCCGAGTTCATCGACACCGAACAGAGCCAAACCCTCCCGCGCTGTTTCAAGAGTTATCTTCCCATCAGAACGCACTTCAACGAAGTCCCTCACCCTGCGTAAAAGCCTGTTAGCCAAACGGGGCGTCCCGCGGGAACGCCTGGCAATCTCGTTTGCCCCGTCATGGTCAGTTGGCACTGACAGAATATGACTGGACCTTTCCACTATTTGTCTCAGCTCATCAACCTTGTAGTAATCTAGGCGTGCTACAAATCCAAATCTGTCTCTAAGGGGGCCGGTAATCATTCCAGTTCGAGTGGTAGCTCCGACAAGGGTAAATCTCGGTAAATCCAACCGTATAGAACGAGCAGTTGGGCCCTCCCCAATCACGATGTCAATCTGAAAATCCTCCATCGCCGGATAAAGGATTTCAGCCACAGCTGTCGACAATCGGTGAATCTCATCGATAAAAAGCACATCACCATCCTGAAGACCAGTCAATATGGCAGCCAAATCCCCACTTTTAGTAAGAGCCGGACCAGATGTGATACGCAAGCCGCTGCCCATTTCATGAGCCACTATTGCTGCAAGCGAAGTCTTTCCTAAACCTGGAGGCCCGGCAAAAAGAAAATGGTCAGCAGCTTGCCCACGCTTCTTGGCTGCCTCTAGTACAATCCTGAGATGTCCCTTCAGGTCCTCCTGCCCTATGAAGTCATCCAAACTCAAAGGACGCAGTGACGACTCAACCGAAGACTCAAGCTCCTGTAACTGGGGATCTAAATTTCTAACTTCAGACTTATCGTCAATAATCCCATTTTGAGGCAATGAAAACACCTCTCTTCTCGGACTCACGACGAAAGCTCCTTTAAGCAGTGCTTGATTAGTTCCTGGAGCGATAGACCGCTTGGAACCTGCTCCACAACCCTGCGAATCTGGTCAGCTCCATACCCCAGGGAGGAAAGAGCCATACGAAGGTCTGCTATCAAATTAGCATCGATATTCCCTGACTGTCTAGCAGGAATCCCTCCGCTATCGAGCTTCGATAATTGACCGGCCATTTCAACCAGCAGCCGGGATGCGGTCTTAGACCCAACTCCTGGAACTCTGGTTAGCGCAGCCTGGTCGCGGGAATCAATTGCCAGAGCCAGTTCTGCCCTCGACAATGACGAAAGAATATTCAAAGCTAGAGACGGACCGACACCCTGGGTGGAGCGTAAAGCCTCAAACCACTCTTTATCTGACTTATCTTTGAATCCGTACAAGGTAATTGAATCTTCCCGAACTGCGGTATGAACCGAGAGCTTAATTTCTGACCCAATTTTAGATTCAGCTATAAGATCATTTGGGCAATGAACCACATAGCCGACTCCCC
>JAKBSX010000607.1 GCA_021844725.1 Actinomycetes bacterium
GTTCGACCTGTGAACTTAGCTTTGATGGTCATATGATTTCCCCTTGATTGAAATGTAGTCATTTAGTCCCAAATAACTGCTGATTGGCTGTGTAGGTGTTTTTGATTTGAGCTACTCGGCTCAAATAAGGTTTCTAGATCCAGGAATCGGCTGCGGGTGGTTCTGTGCCATAGGCGTCAAGCCAAGATATGACAGGGTTTCGTAGGATACCGAGTTTTTCAATCTCGGCTTCTACAATGTCTCCTGGCTTTAGATAAAAGTCAAATGGGTTATCCCTACTTGCAGCTACTCCAGCTATTGTTCCTGTAGTCAGTAGGTCCCCAGCGCTATATATCTGCGGTGAGTGATATGCGACTAGCTGGGGGATAGATACAGACATGTGGCTGGTATTTGACTTCTGGCGCACTTGTCCGTTGACCCTTAGTTCCATCTCCAAGTTATGGGGATCGTCAATTTCGTCGGCCGTGACAATGTAGGGTCCGATAGGACAGAAAGTGTCTATTGCCTTTGAAAATGAGAACACCCCGCTTTTCATTTCATTTCGCTGGATGTCACGTGCGGTTACGTCATTGAAGATCAGATAGCCAGCAATGTGTTCAAGTGCTTGGTCTGAAGAGAAGAACTTTCCAGGCTTTCCGATCACAATCGCCATTTCCAGTTCATAATCGAGCTCTTTGGTCAGCTGCTCCGGATAGACGATTGGATCATCAGGTCCAACGATGGCGTCAACATTTTGGAAAAAGACGATGCCTTTATTTACCGGGTGAGACCAATTGACTCTTTCTAAGTCTTCGTGATGCTCTCGAAAATTTCCCGCGGTGTGGAAAAACTTCTTGGGAGTTATCGGTGCCCGGAGCTTTACCTCACTTAGAGGGAAAGTGATTCCGGTCTCGCTGACATTTTGGCCTCGCTCAAAGTACTCACGCATGGTTTGACAGTCGAATTCCACCACTGTATCTCCATCGATTCTTCCCACCCTACCTTCATTGAAGGTCACTAATTTCATTTTGCCCCCCGTGTGTGTTTTACTCTGTGAGAGTGACTTTCACAATATGGATAAAGATAGCACTGGAAATATTCCACTGTCAAGAAGCGAATTAATGTAATCAATTATTTTATAAACCACTGGGAATTTGCCTGGAATCAGTTGTCGCATTTGTCAGAGAATCGTGCAGTCGAGTTTCCTTATTGACCTGACATTAACAAAATAGCTGGTTATGCCCTATGTAATTATTTGCTATAGGTTGGTATGAGAGCTACAAGATCGGATCAGGTAAAAAATTCTTTACTTGCTTGACAACTCATTGCAGTCGTGTAACACTGAAAGTGACTTTTACAGAGTAAAACTAATGGACATTGTTATTCGATTGGGGGCTTGGTGGAATCTGATAATTATCGCGAAAATTCATTGGATTGGCTCGGACTTGCAGGGGCAAGGGTTCTAATTGCCGGGGTGGGTGGTATCGGAGGAGCGTGTGCAAAGGCTTTTGACAAAGTGGGAGCAAAGTTAGCGGTTAGCGATATCAGTGTTTCTGGAATGGCTCACCTTTGTGATGATCTGTCATCTTCGGTAGTTCAAATCGAAGCTGATGCAACCCAGCCGGAGTCCGCCAATGCGATAATTTCTGAAGCAATCGAGGCTCTTGGCGGCTTGGATGTCTTTGTTCATGCAATTGGTATAAACCTACGCAAGCCGGTGCTTGAGTTCAACCCAGACCAGTGGCGGAGAATCCAGAGCATCAATTTAGATAGCGCTTTTTATCTGTGTCAGGAGGCAGGCCGAGTTATGACGGCTAACCGATATGGGAGGATTGTAATCGTCTCTTCAGTCTCAGGCTTATTAGCCCACTCTGATCATGCCCCTTATGCTGCTACCAAGGGAGCAATAAACCAAATGATGAAAGTGATGGCCAGGGAATGGGCGCCTATGGGAGTGACCGTGAATGCGATAGCCCCCGGTTATGTAGAGACAGAACTAACTAAAGATTATCTGGATAGTGGCGGCCACAGAGAGGAACTTTCTTCGCTGGTGCCGGCTGGGAGGTTGGGAACCCCAGAGGAGATGGCTGGTCCTGTTTTATTTCTGTCTTCTGCCCAATGCTCGTTTGTGACTGGTCATGTGCTTTATGTAGATGGCGGGCGAACACTGGTGTAGATCGGTGGTTCGAAACTTCGAGCGACAATGGGAATTTATATGGTTGATTATTTATTACGAAAGGGGTAGAGATGAGCGACGCAAGACAGTTCAGGCCGGCAGTTTTTCCTCAGATAGCATATCCTAGGTTCAAGGATAAGTGGGTAATGGTGACTGGGGCCGGAACCGGTTTCGGTTCTACCTTGGCCCAGAGGGCTGCGGCTGAGGGGGCCAATGTAATAGTGCATTACAACCGTTCTGAAGATGGAGCGAAGAGGACTGCTGAAGTCGTGGAATCCTACGGGGGCAAGTCCAAGATTTTCCGTGCAGACCTTCGAAGTTGGGATCAGATCAAACAGATGACCCAAGATGTGTGGGAGTACAGCGGAGGATTGGATTTGCTGGTAAACAACGTGGGGGACATTGCCACCGACCAGATGTCCTGGCGAGATATCAAAGAAGAGGTGGTAGACCGGGTGCTTGCCGTGGATATCAAAGGTACCATGCTTATGGTTCATGAGAATGGCGAGAGAATGCTGGCCAGAGGGCGGGGGGCAATAATCAATATTGCTTCGACTGTGGTGGTCAGAGGTAGCCCCCGTGCCCCACAATATGCGGCTGGCAAGTACGGAATTTTAGGTATTACCAAGTCGTATGCTGCCGCATTTGCGCCAATTGTGCGGGTAAATGCGTTCGGTCCGGGGTTTATGGAAACCGAATCAACCCTTACCCGGGAAGACTGGAACAATGGCCGTCGGGAAAGGGTTCTTTCTCAGACTCCAATGGGTAGGGTTCCCCCTCCAGAGGAGTTGGCGGCAGCCGCACTGTGAACTTAGCTTTG
>JAKBSX010000608.1 GCA_021844725.1 Actinomycetes bacterium
CGCCATCGTCCCGAAGGCAAACAATTCGGGCGACAAAGTCACCAGACACAATCATGTCAAAACAGGCGACATGATACTCAAGTCGATGTTGTGCACAGCAGTACAGGGAATGCTGAAATCCACAAATAAAACAGCAATCACAAGATTCTATCTCAAGAAAGAGAAGAAGATAGGTGCCGCAAAGGCTCAGGTTGCTGCGGCACGTAAACTTGCCTGTGTTGTATGGGCCATGCTCACATACGGCAAACCATACGTCGAAGAGGATGAAGAACTCACAGCACGCAAGACAATTGCGATGAACAGAAGTTCAAAGAAGGCTGTCGCCTTCTCGGAAGAGCAGCTTGACGAAGTGACAGAACTGCTCTGCAGTAAGACCGGAGTGATCGATAAATTGAAGGAGGAAGTCGGCATTGACTCGATTGAAGATGAAACGGAAGAATAATTCACAGGGCTCGGAGGGTTTTCACGGGAGTGGACTTGTAAGGACTCATGCGTTCTCCATGCAATTTACTCTCGTTTTTGGTAAGTATTAGATTATGTGGGGACCTTGCTACGGAATGGCTTAAGGCTTAAACCTTATCTGGCGTCTTCTCCGAATATTCAACTTGGGGCGGTCTATGTACCGGCTTCAGAAGACCACGCCCGAATCCGAGTAACCCATGAATAACAAAACCAAATGAAAATTTGTGATAAAAAATAATTGACTTGCCTGAAACCATAAAAATATCCGACAGTAAACCGGCGAACTCCTTGAAAGGGCTTGAATGCACTTTCCTTATCAGAAGAGCTCTTCCGATTCCCGTATTTCTTAGTAGAAATGTAATATCCTTGGTATTTGAAAAGTTGGTGTTGCTTGACACTCTATGCACTACAACACTGTTTTGTACTTCAGCAAGATTGAAGCCATGCTGAATCATTCTCAGAGAAAATTCGTCATCCTCTTTACCAAAAATGAAATCTTCATCCATCATGCCAACTTTTCTCAGGACTCTGGCACTTGTACACATACAGAATCCAGTTATCATAGGAACGAACTTAAGTTTTGGCTCGGTATAATCGTACTGATTAATTCTCGTTTTAACGTCTTCGCAGGTTTTCAAATTTGTGGAATCGATCAAGCCGAAAGAGAAGCCCCTGTTAGGGCTCACCAATCCTATATCATTATGATATCGTAAAGAATCGACCAAGAGTTCTATTGCATACTTACAAACGATGGCATCGTTGTTTAATAATACGAAATACTCAGCTCCGTCTTTCGCTGCTCTTCTTATGCCTGCATTCATTCCAGATGAGAAGGAATTTACATGATTTCGAACGAATATGAAATTTTTTGCCTGGAATTCTTCGGCGGATACGTATCCATTTTCGACCAAATATATTTTAACTCTGTTGTGCGTAACAACCGCACTCAAACACCGACTGGTTAATTCGGGTTTATTGTAGTCGAGTATTATGACTGCGACTGTATTGTCAACAAATTGCACAATACATGAAAGATGAACGTAATTATAAACACCATGGGATTAAGATTGATAAGGTAGTGTAGACCTTTGTCTGTAAATTCTTTTTGACCGTGTTGCATTTATTGCAAATACTACGGAAGTAAAACAATGAAAATAGTCGTGTTTCAGACTGTGGGGGGATTTGGTGAGGGAGGGACAACCGGAGGCGGCCCAACTCACTTCACGCAAATGATGCGGTATTGGTCCAGTAAGAGCAATGTGAAGATATGCCTTCTCACTAATGACACAGACAGAGGCGAAGTTCTGCACAAGTATGACGGGATAGAGAAAGTGTACATCCTGCCCACTATTGCGTTCTCGTCTTCCTTGAATGAATCTGCCTTGTACTTTTTTGCCCAAATGATGCTTAATTACATCGTTCAACGAAAAACAATAGATGCACAGATGCACAGAGAGCTCAGTGACGATGAAAACGCAATTGTAGTCGCAACAAGTCCATATCTTTCAGATGTTTTAGCAGCGACGCGTGCATCTAGAAAATTTGGTTTGAAAGCTGTGATATACTTTCATCATCTCAGCGATCCTCCATGGAAATTTCCATTGAGAAGGGGACCGCTCAGATCCGCAGTAAACTGGGCGATGAACCAGCTGTCTCTCCTCATTGTGAAAATTCGTGGCATGGTGCCAAGTATTGATAATCCAAAGATACTTCTGAACTCGGGGTGGAAGTTTGAAACAATTATGCCTGCTGATATTTCTTTGGATTCAAGGAGAACTACAACGCCGCTTAACTGTTCGATAGAGTTTGAAGGTTGCTTCATGGGAAGGATAGCAAAAAACAAGGGTGTTATTGACCTTATTAACGCGTGGGGCCTTGTAATAGAGAAATTTCCACATGCCCGTCTCATAATAATAGGGAATTGCAATTCGAAATCATTGGAAAATAAAATTGAGAGATTGATGGCAAGGCATGGTTCAGAGGAGAACATCGTCAGACGAGGCTGGGTAAGCAAGGAACAGAAACTCTCCATCCTATCCTCCAGCAAACTTTTCGTTTTTCCCAGTTATGAGGAAGGATGGTCCATTTCCGTAATGGAAGCAGTCTCATGTGGCACGCTGCCCATCACCTACGATCTGCTTGCATACGACTATCTGGGAGCTAGCGCTGTCAAGGTTCCACTGGGTAATTTCCGTCTTCTTGCGGAAAGAATAGTACATTATTTGTCTGATCGTTCTGACCACGATGAACGGGTAGAGTCACTCGTGAAGAGCATCTCTAAATACACATTGGAGTTTGTCGCACAAGAGCAGTTGAGATGGTTCAAAGTTATTATGAATGAACAAAACTAAGCAAATCCAGTGAAAACCCTCCGAGTGTCAACGCCGATAGATTGCAGACACTCTTCACCGTTGCAGGCGGTGTGTTTCTGACGAAATGCTGTACTGCACCACCGAGTCGCCTGTTTGAGACGAAGTACGTATTGTTGAGCAGTTTTGCCCTCTCATAGT
>JAKBSX010000609.1 GCA_021844725.1 Actinomycetes bacterium
GCAACGGCGGTACACTCGTGTGGGACAGGGGAATGGTTTCGCCGCCCCATGTCGCCGATGCAACGGCACTGGGATGGAAGTTGATATGCGGCCTGCCGAAGAGCCTGAAAGCCGTCAGGCGTATTCTCGATGAGACAGACGTGCCGCAGAGACCCGAAACGCTGGTGAGATCGACGGCACAGTCCATGATATATGCGGTCGGGACGGAGGCGACGGTGTTCGGCAGGACACGCTCGATTGCAGTGTACCGTAATATGGAAAGGGCAGTCAGGGATGCGGATGCCAGGAACGAGGCGCTCAAAACCATTGCAGCCGAGCTCGACAGGCTCGCGGTTGACGGCGCGGACTGGTCAGAGGCGAAGCTGCATTCGAAGATAAGGGCCGTTGCAGGTGAATGGTCCGGCTACATCGACATAAGGGTCAGGAGGAAAGGGAGCGGAAAGAGGATCGAGTGGAGCTACAGGCAGCACGCACTCCGTGCCGCCGAACGCAGCGACGGCAAATTCGCCATACTCTCGACGGACGACAAACTCGGTGCGGCGGACATAGTGAACACGTATCTCGAGAAGGATTACATCGAAAAAGTGTTCAGGCATCTGAAAACTGATGAACACATAGAGCCTGTGCGCCACAGGCTGGAGAGGAGGGTCAGAGCGTACATCTTCCTTCTTGTGCTTTCATACAGGATTGCATCCACGCTGCACTGGAAGATGTCACCGGTGTCTGAAGGCAATGCGTGGGATGCTATGGATGAGCTGCTCAGGAAGCTGTCGAGAGTGGAGAGGGATGAGATATCACTGGGCAGGGAGAACAAGGTGTGGTACCTCAATCTCCTGCCTGACACAAAGGAGGCTGTGAAAAAACTAGGCTATTCCGGACTGTTTTCAGAAAATGTGAAAAGCAAAAGAGTGTAATAGGTAATTATCTCCGCCATTCAGGTAATGAATGCCATTTGCCATCGTTCAACATGTGCGAGTCTACCAAGCCCTAAGTAACAATTTTGCCCACTTCATCAAAGAATAATGACTTCTTATAAATGAGAGTGCCTTTTGACATGGGTTTCTCCAAAGATAAGTCTGTCCTGGAGACAACCTTCATTGTTCGGGGCCAAGACAGACTCACTTCAAACTCATTTACACCCCTCTCACAATTCCCATAATGAAAGTCGTCTCTTACCTCAACAAAATCCGAAAACTTTGATGGCAAGAATAGTTCTTGCAATTCCCCAAGTAACTTCAAGGAGTTATCTCCATATTTTCTTTTTTTCATTGTTCTGAGATTGTAGAACGCCTTGAACAGTTCATCTCTTCCGAGTGGTCCCGCGATCTTTACAAGCTGTTCCAACTGTTGTTTGAATATCTTGGGAACCTTGGTGTCCAAATCTTGGGAAATTCCAACGTTCACATTGAAGTCTAGATCGTAAAGGTCAATCCTGCCATAATCACTTTTCAAGACATCCAAATGCTTGAGAGCGGCGACCATCCAATAGCGGTTTTCGGAGGAAGAGGGCGTCTCTTTCGGTCTGGATCTCTCGACAAGGGAGTCAATGAACTTCTCATCCTCCAATTCATACTCAACATCAAGAGCATACTTTTCTCCTTCATCCAGCTTCCTCAGGTCAATTGTGAATCCAGCATCATTAAGTACAATTGCACCCTCAACCTTGGATAAGCTACTAATTGGATGTATTGAGCACCTTCTAACAACACCATGGCGAAACTCTAATCTCTTCTTGAAAAGACGATTCCTTCTCACATCTAGAATCGCGGAGTATTTCTGAACTTTTTCGGGACAGAGGATGGTCATTTCTTTTGAAATTATCTCAAAATCGTCAGAGAGTTTATTCTCAGTCTCGGCTGCTTTTTCGGTTAATTTCCTTATCCCTCTTTCTACCAGAGGCTTAGCAGCCATTGCTGTCAGTTCAGCTACAACGGGATCAACGTGTAAACTCATGACTTAACCGCCATTCCCGAAATTTATCAGACTACTCAGGCGAATTTGAGTGTCCTTCTCGCTCGTTATTCTCACATCGTCCGCAAGCAAGTCATTGTAGGCATTTCTCGACAGATCGGTCACGCTTATTCTAAGTTTCAGTGTTGACGTTCCCGCTGGAAGTTTGATTTCAGTGAATGGATTCAATAGCAAAACCCTATTCGGTTTCATGGATGTTAGATATGCAACCAGAGCTTGTACGTCTCTTGTAATTGTTATGTTTTTCACTACGGCACGAATAACAAGCGCGATCAGCTCATTACTGAACTCTTCATCATCCATCATTGTCGATTCCATTTCTTCAATCGTTTTCTTATAGCGAAGGGAATCCTCTGCTGTGGGAATAGGGCTCTTGAGGACCTTCCAATAAGACTCCATGAGCTTCTGGTGCTCTGGGAATTCGCTGATCATATCCAGCAATCCCTGTTCCAAATCCGCGTTGAATTGCTCTACAAAATCCAAGTATTCTTTTGGTATCGTCAATTCTAGGTCTGAGTCTTCAGTCAGATTAATTAACAAGACAGCTGTGCCAATGCCATGGTTGGTTAATGTAAGGGTTTGTGATGGTGTTGCGATTTCGCCCATTACATCTTTGGTCTGCCTAAAGTTCATGGATATCTCTTTCGGAACATCATCTATTTTCATGTCTGGTCTGAAGAGTTTGATTCCTTTTGTTATCTTCGTTGTCTCATTCTCGGACATTAATTCGAACTCGATCTCTTCCATTCTTTCAGTAGAGTATTCATCAAAAATACCATCGAATAATCCCCCCAAGTATCCGTTCACTTCCATCTCGGTGATTTCTATCGAAGAATGCTCAAGTTTGATAGACTCTGGAACGACATTATAGAGCGACTTGGGTTTAACGCCATCACCGTAGGAAATTCTTATTTTTCTCAAATCACCCTTCCATAAAATCGAAAATGGAAAAGTGTCACCCTGCAAATTAAAATCCGGAACGAATACCTCAAAAGTCT
>JAKBSX010000610.1 GCA_021844725.1 Actinomycetes bacterium
CTATGACGAAGCCCACCACCTTGGTGAAATGAAGAAGTCAGATCAGGTTGTTGAGAAGAAATGGCAGGAAGCACTGGACAAAATTGCAGAGATCAAGAAAGACCATTTCATGCAAGTGGATTTCTCTGCAACGCCGTATATTGTTACTGGTAGTGGACAAAGCAGAGTCCAGAACCATTTCCCGCACATAGTATCCAACTTCGAACTCGTGGATGCAATAAACGAAGGGCTAGTCAAGACCGTAGCTATTGACAAGAGGAAAGAGTTCGGTGCAATTCCTCTTGAGGATCTTGAGTTCAAAGCCGAGCGAGAGGGTAAACAAGTTGCAAGCCTCTCCGATGGGCAGAAACTCATGCTCAGAGCAGGTATGCAGAAATTGAACATACTTGAAGGGGAATTTACAAAACTGGACTCGACAAAGTATCCCAAGATGCTAGTCGTATGTGAAGATACTAAGGTGGTTCCTCTGGTAGTCACCTTCCTTCATCAGGAGGGCTTCTCAGAGGACGAAGTGATGGAAATCCATTCTACAAGGAAAGGCGATGTTAGCGAGGCAGAATGGAGAGTGATCGAGCAAAGGCTCTTCGACATAGATCGTCATAAGAAACCAAAAGTGATCGTTTCTGTTCTTATGCTCAGGGAAGGATTTGATGTTAACAATATATGCGTTATCGTGCCTCTTAGATCAGCCTCTTCTTACGTTCTTTTGGAACAATTGATAGGGAGAGGTCTCAGATTAATGTGGCGTGGACCAGACTACGATGATATAAGAGCAGAAAATCGTGAGAAACTTTTGGTCAAGAAGGAGGAGCCAGATAGCTATATTGACATTCTAAGTGTAGTAGAGCACCCTAATTTCATAGAATACTATGAAAGAGTCCTTGCCGGAATGGTAGGTAAGGTCAGCGAAGAGCCAACAAAGACTAGAGTCGTTGGTGACCTTATCAAAGTGGGCTTGAAACCGAATTACAAAGACTATGACTTGTTCTGGATCATTATATTGCAGGACAAAGAGGAAGAACTCGCGGTACCTGACCTATCCATCGATAAACTTGAACCCTTCCAGATGAAACTTGAAGACTTACGCTCATTGGTAGGGCGAAAAGGTGATACCTTTTACAGCGAGGAGTTGACCGTAAAGACCACCTTTGGCGAGTATACCGTAACAGCGGACATTTTCACCGCAAAAAGCTACAATTCATTTATCCAGAAAGTTGTGAACGCAGTTTCAGTGATCCATGTCAATGCAAGAGGCAGGAAATCAAGAGATTTTCCGATCATGCAGGTCAATTCTGCCCTTATTGCAAAACTCACGGACGATTACATCAGACACAAACTTTTCAGACAAGCGTTTGACCCCATGGTGGAAAACAACTGGCGCGTGCTTCTTGTAGCTCAGCAAAATTTGATCAAGCATATCGTGAGCAATATAGCGCAGGCCGTGTATGATTCTATGAAGAATCTCAAAGTAAACGAGGCAAAGATCGTGAAAAAGTACTTCTCCGAAGTGCCTGAGATCCGAATCAGGGAAACTTTTGCCTTGAAAGCTGCAAAGAACATTTACGAAAAGATAGCCTTCCCGTCACATGCTGGTGGATTTGAAAAGGATTTCATTGAATTCATAGATTCTGATTCTAAAGTCAAGGCATTCGTAAAGATAAACGAATACTATAACGACTTTGCAAGTATTATTTACGTCAGGGACGACGGACTTCTTGCTCACTACTATCCAGATTTTATGATTAGGGCTTGTGATCACATCTATCTTGTAGAAACCAAATCTGAAAGAGACATGAGCAACCAGAATGTCAAGAACAAGAGGATCGCAGCTATTGACTGGGTGGATAAGATAAACGAACTGCCTCCGGAAGAAAGGATGAACTGTGACTGGAGCTATGTGCTTCTTAGTCAGAATACTTTCGAGATGATGAAGAAGCAGGGCGCAAATACCTGTGAGATACTGGAATACACCAAACTCACCAAGGCAAAGGTAAGAGGTACATTGGGAGATTATATGGGCTTTAAGGATTACTAGATTTCCTTAATTCGCTCTAAGTAAGGGTTGATGGATTGAGTTACAAAATTGAATTGGCCGAAACATTTGCGAAGGAGTTCTCTAGAAATCATAAAGATAAGAAGGAATGGCTGGAGCGTATGATCGAAAGACTAGAAAAAGATCCACAATCTGGCAAACCATTGAGAGGCAAACTACATGGATTATGGCAATTGAGAACTGGTCCATTCAGAGTCTGGTACGAAATAAACGAGGAAGAAAAGAGGGTAACACTCAGAGGCTATACTTCACAAAGATGATGCAAAGAAAAATTACTGAATTTCTTTCAGGAACTCACGTGCGTCCCTTACCCTGCCCTTTTGTATGTCCTGTTCGCTCTTCTCAAGCTGATCCATGACATGTTTATTTTCCAGAGTCTCTATGGTAGCCTCAAGGCTTTCGAGATCAGACTTAGGTATGCTTACTAGTCTTGATTTAGCAATGGTCATTATTATACTCATATCTTTTTAGATTTTAATACCTTTTGGTATGCTTTGGCTCAAATTCACCCCTAACCCCTCTTTGAGCCTTCGCTAATTACTGTGTGCCCTTCGCTCGCCTGCACGCCGAGCACAGGACCCCATGCTTCGCCTCCAATCAAAATTCACCCCGTCTTGCTTACGCAATCCACCCCTCTTTTGATTTTCGTCTCGCACTCTTCTTCGAAGAGCCCTTCATTCGCATTGCTCATTCAGGGTGGTGTCCTGTGCTCGCCGCTCGTGGTGTATGTGTGGTGTTACCCACCTTCGCTTCGCTTGGTGTTCCACACCACCCAACGCTAACGCTTACACCACTCGGTCTTGCTGCGCAAGACTTCCGGCTCGCTTCGGGCACATTATTCTCTCCTGCGGAGGGCAATTTGAGGGGGATAAGGGAGGGGAATTTTTGACCGCACCATCTCGTTGCACACGGTGC
>JAKBSX010000611.1 GCA_021844725.1 Actinomycetes bacterium
CATGGATTGAATTGCAGGTGGTGGGGCTTAGTTTTTGGTTGAGGATGTGACTAAGAAGAGTTGCAATGTTGGTGTTCAGGTTACGGACTTAGCAGGTTCGACCTGGAGCAGCCGGCTTAGAGCTATAGGATAAATTTAGTGGAGGTTTAATGTAACCGAGTTCTGTGGCAAGTGAATTTGCCTTGATTTCGAATTGCGTGACACTGTCGGGCAGGTTATTCGAGTATCGGAGCAGGTTCATTATTCACTCTGGTCAAAAAAATAGGTGATATCCAGCTCAAATCTCCCCAATTTGCCGTTCTTCATGTATTGACACGCGAACAGCCGCTCGATCAACGAACGATTGGTTTGCGGTCGTCCCTAGACAGATCAACTGTGGCTGACATTGTTTCACGGCTGGTTCGAAGGGGGTTGATTGAATCAAGTGATGATCCGAATGATGGACGGCGAAAGTGGATAATGCGTAGCGAGTTGGGTCGCCGGATTCACCAGTCAGCAGCGGTCAGTGCTCTTGAGATTAATGAGTCCCTTCTTTTCCCGGTGAGCACTTCAGAGCAGCTTTCCTTGCTTGCGATACTCAATAAGATTGTTCACTATCACGAGAATTGCAGACAGGATCGGGTCACGAACGGTATGTGACACTAGAAGCTTGAGCGGTTTTGGTGATGAGGAACACGTAATTGCCGGATTGATATGTTGGGATTTGTGGTTATCTCTTGAAGGATATCGTGGGAGTCGGGATACTGGCGCCAATTCGGCGCTAACTTTAAAACTTTGCCAAGTATACAAATAAAATCAGTTCCAGATGAAGTGCATGCCGAACTCCGTAGGCGTGCTGCGATGGAAGGAAAGTCACTCCAGGAGTATCTCCTGGGGCGCCTTATCAACGAGGCGCGTTTTCCAACTCTCGATGATCTTTTGACTTGGGTTGATAGTAGAAGCGGTGGGAATGTGTCTTTCGACTATGCAAATAGTGTTATCCGGGAGCAGCGAAGTTCGAGGTGATCGTTGTCGTCGCCACTGTAATTGCTCCGGCGCTGGCAGATGATGACATTGATGGCAAGCGTGTCCGGAATCGTTTGCGTGGAGAACAGATCATAGCACCGGAGTTGCTTGACCTTGAGGTGGTCTCAGTATTGCGCAAAGCTGTATTTGATGGAAAGCTGGACCGATTGCGGGCAGATTTGGCGCTTATTGACTTGGCGGACCTTAGTCTCGGGACGGTGAGTCACCGGCTGCTGCTGCCAAGGATCTGGGAACTGCATCAGTATGTGACTCCTTATAACGCGGCATATGTCGCCTTATCAGAAGCAATCAATGTGCCCTTGGTTACTGCTGAGAGGCATCTTGCCCAGTCGCCAGGCTTGCGATGCGTTGTCGAGTGCCTGGATAATACTGCAAATTAAGATTTCGAAACTGCCATTCTGGGAACTGATCTATTGTCAGGTATCGGTTTGGATTTCAAATTGAGATTCGGTTCAGGCAACTTTGAACTAAATGTTACAGAGGGAACTAATCATCGACTGGTTTTCTGCGCTCGAGTTTTCGCTGAGAGTTTCGTTTCTTTTCTTCGAGACGATTTCGTACAGATGCTCTGGTGGGTTTAGTGGCGGTGCGTGATTTTGGAACTTTGGCTGCCTTTTCGAGCCTTTCCATAAGCTTTTCCATGGCTAGTCTACGATTTTGAGTTTGCGACCTTTGAGTTGAGGCGACTACCGACAGCTGCTCCCCATACTTTTCGATGATCCGTAATTTAATGTGGGGACTGGTTCTTATTTGAGTTAGATCACAGATCAGTTCCACTTTGGAATCTGAGGTGTTGACGTGTTGACCCCCAGGGCCGGAACTTCGTGAGAAGCGCCAGGTAAGTGCCGATGTAGGTATTTTTATCCCGGGTTTCACAGTAGGCATATGACGTTATTTTCTTGCTCAGGTTTTGGCGAATTGCATTTGGGGCGAGGTCTGTTTGGTGATGCTATATCGATTATTCAAGGCAGTCCAGAGTACCCGGTAGGGGAATTAATTCGACTTCCTGAGTCCCAAGTTAATTGGCATTTTTTTCTCAAATGTTGCCTCAAGCCCTTGGATAAGTACATCTAGTCCGAACTCATAGCGGTCGACCATTTTATTGTTGTTATGATCCACGGCTGCCCGGTGAATATTGGGAAACTCCTTTTCCGGCAGTGATGCCAAAAAATCTCTAAAGTCACTTACGTTTTGTTCTCCGGTGGGGGTCTGGTTCTCCCCGCTTTTTTGCAGGTATTCCTCATAAACAAATGCTGCGGTATAGAGGCCGATGATGTCTCCCACATAGAAGCCAAGATAGCCTGGAACGCCATTGCTCACCAGGGTAGCCATCATCTTTTCAAGCACAATCGCAAAGTTGGGTCCAATGGGAATTCGTCCCAGTGTCAGGCTGACCAGATCCTGGTGTTTGAGAAATATCCTTCTCAGTTCCTGACCCATTGATCTAATAGACTGCTGCCATTTAGTGGTATTGAATATCTCCAGATTCACTTCCTGAAAAATGGCATCGATCAAAGCCTGTGTCAATTTCTCTTTGGATTCTATATATGGATACAGTGCTCCGGGAGAGACGTTCAGCTCTTTTCCAACTCTTCTCATCGATAGACTTTGAAGCCCCTCATTATCTACTATTTCAAGTGCGGTAGAAACAATAAGTTGACGTGAGAGAATATTTCGCTTTTTTGATCTTTGATTTGATTCAGTTTGAAGAGGTTTCAAAAAGACCTATCCTATCTTTTGAATTGCGGTGCTGTAAATTTCCTTGATGATCGAATTATACTCACTGAACAGCGTTCACATATATCAGATGAAATATAGAGGTATGTCTGGTGATGTTACATTGATTATTCAAGGCAGTCCAGAGTACCCGGTGGGGAATTAATTCGACTCGCTGATTCCCAAGTTAATTGGCATCTTTTTCTCAAATGTTGCCTCAAGCCCT
>JAKBSX010000612.1 GCA_021844725.1 Actinomycetes bacterium
TATGCATCTTTCGGAAAGTAATAGATTTGTCAAAATTTAGCATTTTCCTACTCCGAATAAGGTTCGAGATAATAGTGTTCATGAAACGTGGATCAATGCAACGAAAAGATTGCATCAGGATACCTTTTCTTCCATAGACTCAGTTCAGAACTTAATTCATTTTGCGTGATTAGTTTAGGATCAAGCAGCGGAAGGTTGATTTCGGAGGAATGTTTGAATCCCCACAAAAGTCCAACGTCGCATACATAGACCCAGTGATCAGGTTCCAGATTTGGGTCATTGGTATTTAGATCACAAAAGATTGTAACAAACCGCACCCTTCCAGGCTTGAGCAAATCATCTCCGGGGCAATCATAATAGCAATATGGACTAATTCGTCCTGGTTCCCAACGAGGCCCGTTCCAATGACCATTGAAAGGAATTGAACGGTTATTAGAGTCAGACTCAATGCATGGGCCAACAACGTCACCATCATCATAGAGCTCTGTATAGGCCTGAAGAAATGCCCATTTATCATCCGAAGTCAAACCGTCAATCTTTACTTTCATAGAGATTCGTTTGGGCATTGGCGATGGCCCCACCTCAAAGGTGACTTTCTTGCCTAGTCTGGTCTCTCTACTCTCTTGCCAAACCTTATTTATTGTCAATTGTTCACTCTTGCCAACAGGGCTGACATAATAAGATGGAAACCGCTAAGCCGCCAACGAATTATCTCTTGGCCCAAACTCAGTCATCCCATGCTAGCAACAATATGCGGGGCAGCGAGCACTAGCTGATTTTGAACATGAATGAAAATGCCAAATCTCGTAATTTGCGCCACGTGTGAGTCTGCCACAAGTATCAAGCCTGTAAATAGCTTGGCAATCTTGAAGTAACGAAATGAATTCATAGATAAGCTAAGCTGAGCTACAGCCTCATCAGCGTTATCGACGGGATATATCCATGAGTTCTAGACCTAGGAGTGAGAAATTACCGTTGGTCTCTACCTCGACTATTCGTCAAAGCCGATCTATTGAAAGGAAGAATGTTTCAAGAAACTCAATCCGCCTGTTACGATGGCATTTTACGAGATGGGACCGATTTAGCTCAGATCATAGGAGCGGAATGGTGGTAAGAATTCGCCGGCGATTCCGATCAATTTACTCAGGCGCTCTCTTAATGCGTCAATAGAGGAAAGAGCGTGAAAGGAAACGGTGACGCCATTGTCTGCATATGGATGTGGGTGGCGATTCTATCTGCTGAACAGTTCTGGACCCAACTGTAAACTGACGAAATGTGAAGGCTCTAAAAATGGGAATAAACTATTAATAAAACAGACCCCTTACATATAAGGTGGAATGTATATATGTCCTTTCTGATAGACGCCGATTCGCATATTTTTCCCAAAGAGGCTATGGAAAAGGTTACCTCAATTGGATTTGAACCATTCACTGATAAAAGGGGAAGAGAGTGGTGCCGGACTCCCACCGGTTCTGTCAGAGAATGGGGAGAGATGTACTACGACGTCAAATTAAGACTCCATGCTATGAAGGAAGCAGGCTTTGAAAAACAGGTTCTGATTTGTGATCAAGGCTATGTTCCTGATTTTATTCCCTTAGAAAGTAGCATCAAGATATGCAGGAGTTTTAACGAATCCATATCCAGATTACAAAAAGAGCATGAGGAATTCATAGGAATCGCTGATGTACCTCATCAAGATGTGAAGTGCGCTATTGAGGAGACAGAACGCGCTATCAAGGACCTCGATTTAAAAGGCATCAGAATTTACGGGTCGTGGTCGGGAAAGAACTTTGAGTCGGAAGAGTGGTGGCCATTCTTCGAGTTTGTTGAGGAGTTAGATATTCCTCTTTTCTTCCATACTCATGGAACAGCAGGTTTAGGCAAGTTCAATCCAAATTTGATCGGCTTCGAAAGACTAACAAATTTGTCCAGTGTCAAGGATCCTTCAGGTAAGGCAAGGCCCCTTTTTGTCGTAGGCAATGGAATCGGCTCTGGACTCGAGGCTATTGCGATGGTGTCCGGTCTGGTTTTTCACGGTGTACTAGAAAGATTTTCACGTTTACGGTTTGCGATGCTAGAGTGCGGAGTTGGCATTGCTCCCTGGATCGCAAGCAGACTTGAAATGATAATGGATTTCAACCGCGCAATGCAACTTCAACGAGCGGATCTTTATGGAAATTGGACACCGTTGCGGAAAAAGCCTAGCGAATATGTGAAGAAACATTTCTGGTGGACAATCGACAACGTTCATGAGGCAATCATTCCAAGTCTTGTAAGAGACCTCCATATGGGCAGAAGATTGCTGGCACAGACAGATTTTCCACATCCTGAAGGCTCACTGGATGTGGCCAGATGGATTAGAGATATGAATATCTCTGAAACAGACAAAGAGAACATTCTTGGGAATAATGCCGCAGACCTGTTGAAAATGAGGTGACAGCATATCTCAATCTCAATCTAAAACTGTCTTTAAATTAGATGAAATACCGGAAGGTAAATTGATCCATAAAGAAATAAATGGTAACAGCCTGTGTTTTTTAAGGCGCGGAAAATCAGTTTATGCTTTCAAGGACATTTGTCCGCACGTTGGCGGCAGACTGTCTGATGGAAACTTTAGCGAAAAGAATCATGTCAGCTGTCCGGTTCATGGAGCTGTTTTCGATATTATAACGGGTAACAGTCTCTCGTTTTCGCGAAGAGGGCTGTCACGATTTGAGGTTGTAATTGAAGATGATCTTGTGAATTTGGGCGATGAGATGGAGTTCACCTGGAAGGAACGACTGCCAGATCCGGGCGCGGAAAAGTGGGCAGATTGAAATCAAATCAGTTAATACACTGGGGAAGGAAAAATAATGGCAAACTTCACAGCAATAGACAACAATAGAAAAAATACTGCGATACTGCTTCTGACTTTATTGACAGCGACAGGCGCATTTACTGACTCGTTTAATCAATATGTAATAAC
>JAKBSX010000613.1 GCA_021844725.1 Actinomycetes bacterium
CATATGAGCGTTTACTGGTTCTTGAGCGACTACGGCCACACAGACGAGGAGAAGAGCCACGACCAAGCCAGCCACGAGAACTAATAGGCGGCGGATATGTGAAGGTCGTTGACGAAGCAAGGTCCGTTTGGCCCTGCGCGGTTCTTGTTTGGTATCCTGCCGGTGTTTGATATTACGGTTCGTCATTTGATGTTATCCTCGATTAAGCAAACGCTCATATGGATTTATAAATATGTAAGTTGATGTGCAGAACAGACCTTCAATACAATCCATAGCACAGGGTGTTTTGTGTGCGTATACTCTACTGTGTAGAATACTCGCATGAGAAAGCTGCCAAGTGCGACATTGATGGAAGATTCTTGCCGAGAATCCGCAGCCAGTAGGCTTTCGATGATTGAATCTTTAGGTAAGCAAGCTAGAAAACTTCGGCCCTCGATCTCACGGAAACGCTAATTGAAATTTCGGTGTTGGTGACGTCGCTCCTTTAACCATCTGCAGCTGTTCCCAAAGGCATTCTGCTGTGCAGTAGACCCTCTTTGTTCTCGAATCCGTGTCTGCAATCAAAATATCATATGGAATGCCAGCTGGCGTGCCTGTTTTGTCTGTCTAGCCCCTCCATTTAGGCCCGTTTTGCAACCAGGTATAACCAGCTGCAGGTCGTGATCGGTACCACGAAAAGTAGGGTAGCCAATACGGCTGCCATCGGAAGAGCGATTCCCCCGTGTGCGGCGCATGCCAACTCGATAGTGTGACCGGGCGTGGCAGTGCCGGAGCATATTGTCGATGCCGATCCTCCCAAGGTTGTCATGAAGAAGGCCCCGAGTCCGCCGGGAAGAAGAAGCGTGCCCGCCAGCTTCTGGCGGGTTGACCAGGTAACCGACGACCAGAGCAGCAACATGCCGATCACCCAGCCGATAATAAGGATAAACACTCCGACCAGCAGCAATGCTACTGCAAGCAAGTCGAGACGACGTCCACGATGTACCATGAGCGTTACAGCTCCATCACCCAAGCCTCCACTCAAGAACCCACTCCGAGGCATGTGATCACAGAATACGGCGTCCAGCTACCGTCCGGGTAGACGTACTCGCGGTAGTAATACGTGCTGTGCTCACCCGCTGGACCGTAGCCGATGGAGAAGCGCATGTTCTGCACTGACTCACCGTTCGGATAAACGTTCGGATTGGTGGAGTTGGGGTACCCACTATCAGGACCCCAGCCAAGAGTATCGCTGTAATACATGTTCGGAGTGGATAGGTTCGTCACCTCACCGCCGTTTCCCGACATTCCCTCGTAGGCGGAGAATGAGTTGACAGTGACCCCCAAGATGTCTTGGCATGAACCAGTGATGCCATAGACGTAGTTCCAGTCACTCGCCGTCTGCACTCGACTGTACGATAACGTTGCCGAAACTGGTGTGCTTTCAAGCTGGGTTCGAACGCGGGAAGGAAGATTAAGCTGTGCAAGTTCCACTTTGACCTGGGCTGCGTTTGAAAGTGGGACCGTTATCGAACCCCCAGTCACCCCCGAAGAGAGCACACCCGGACTGATAATAACTGGGTTGGGTATTGGTGGCATGCCTGACGGAACAGACTTGGGAGACGCGCTCGCTACCGGTGTAAGAGATAGCACAGGCAGGGTTATTGCCGCAAAAGATATAGCAATTGTGGTGAGTGATCGACGAAGTGACCACCATCCGTGCATCCTGACATTACGTTGGCTTAACATGTGGTACTCCTTTTGCGTATTCTCGCTAAATGTACCGTGCATACACTTCTAAGCGCAAGTAACGTCACAAGTAGCTGCTTTCCAAATGTCATAGTCCGCGCTCAAAAATGATGCTGTCGAGAACAGCTTGCAGTTTGGGAAGAGCATGACTTTTCTCGTTTTATAGGCTTTGACAGCGTGAGCATGGCCGCCAATAGTTTCGTCACCTGCTTGAAGTCATACTGCGAACTCTCGGTGTGCAGAGTCACCCAGCTCAACTGATCCTCTATGGGTTAAGCAGACTACAAACGGCGTTGCCAAAATCTCTCAAGACTGGCGCCGCCGCCCACCCGCAATCCCATTGTTGAACAACGCCTTAGTTCATCACCCCCTTGCTTTTGTGCTTCGCAAAGTTTAGTAGAACCCGCATACTGAACCAAAATCCGTAAACGTACCCCCACCATCGTCTTGCCACCATGTGGAAGACCAATCAGCTGATGCGGACATTGGTCCCCACACAACCTCCTGACCATATCCGGGATTAAGAGTTTCTTCAGGGGAAAAGTTCGCAACCAACGTACCAGGCCCACACGAACCTGAAACCTGGCCTAGTTCCACATGACCATAGGTAGATCCTGACGCAAGAGTGTAGCTGTATGCAGCAGCCATGTCATTTGAGCCATATGTACCCACGCATGCATAACCGTCATTGACAGCTCCGAGGGTATAACTAGCCATATCTGGGCAATAATCAGAGGACTGCATAGAAGTACTCGGCTGGACGGTTTTGTTTAAGCCACTGCTCAGCGAAGTGCCGCTACTACATCTAAAGAGGATGGATACAGCATCAGTAACGATTCCCTTTGGAATTCCGGCTGCGCCTTCAGAGGTTACTGGATTTATGGTTATCGAGCCCGAAGTGCACCCTGACGAGGAAAAACTCCGTGACCAGTCAGTCTGTTGGAATACGCTGCGCTGATGTGCCGCCCAGGCCTGCCAGACAGTCATAGAAGACCCGGGCGGCGGTGGAGTTGGAACAGTTGATTCAGGCGAGGCTGTTGAAACTGTACTACTTTGTGCGCTGGCAGATCCGGTGAGCGAGACAACTCCCGCAAGCGAAAGAAGGATCCCCCCAACACACGAAACAAAAACGCGACTTGGATGTTCCGATGATTTGTAGCGAGTATTCACAACAGTTCCACCCCCATGTGGCATGCCAAGATGACATTCACTTTCCTCTGCCAATTACTTTACAT
>JAKBSX010000614.1 GCA_021844725.1 Actinomycetes bacterium
GGAAAGCGATCTTGTAGGATCAGGATTTGCTCTGGTTTCTGCATCAGCGCAGCGGGTTCTCTCTAATTTCTACCAAGGAGTAGAGCGAGAGAAACTAATAATTGCCAACAGTTTTTCACTTGTTCCTGCTTCGATCAGATCCTCACTAGCTGAGCGAGTGTCTACCGATGTATTTGTGAGCAAAGGCATTTTGCTGACTGATTTGGACTCCAATTGCAAGGTCCTGTATCGGGGTAGCAAGTTTCCTCCCTCGCTTATCGAGAGTTTGGTGAAATGGCGGGTTCCTCAGGAAATATTGAGATCAGCGGGACCGCTGCTTGGTTAGAGAGTGATTGGGGTTGGTTTTGCCTTCGTGTCGCAATTTGATACAGATAACCGAGCCAGAGATCGATTCCTTTTTGGACTCACAAAAAATTCTGAATGTCGCCACCATTGGTCCAAGGGGTTGGCCGCATGTAGTGGCGATGTGGTATGGATTTTATGACCACAGAATAGCGTTTTGGACTTATCGTAAAAGCCAGAAAGTCCTAAATCTTAGACGTGACGACCGCATGACCGTTTTGGTCGAGTCAGGTGATAACTATAGCGAGCTAAAAGGGATTGAAATCGAAGGCAGAGGAACGTTAATCGAAGATCCAGCTAAGGTGCTTACTGTTGGCCGCTCGATATTTGCAAGATATCGCGATCAGTTGGCAGATAGTTCCATTGACGCATTTACCGCTTCGGCGCCCAAGAGGCTAGTGGTGATTGTCGAGCCTGAGAACATTGTCAGCTGGGATCATTCAAAATTAAGCTAGAGTCGATGACTTAATCCGAGTTTCTTTGTACTAGTTTTGCTGATATGGGACAAATAATTGAATTTCCAAGTAATGGAACAATGGGATCGGGCTACCTAGCGGAACCTGTTAATAAAAATGCACCTGGTATCGTGGTGATTCAGGAATGGTGGGGTCTGGTCGATCATATCAAGGATGTATGTGATCGGTTCGCAGCCAATGGTTTTTATGCATTGGCTCCGGATCTTTATCATGGCACGGTGGCGCGTGAGCCAGACGAAGCCGCAAAAGCAATGATGTCAATGGAACTGCCCAAAGCTGCTAAAGACATGAGCGGTGCCGTGGATGAGCTAATCAAAAGAACTGGCACGTCTAATGTGGGGGTTGTCGGCTTCTGCATGGGAGGCGCGCTAGCACTGGTGCTGGCGGCGGAGCGCCCGGATGTGGTGGCGGCTGTGGCGCCATTCTATGGAGTTGTATCCTGGCCGAGTCCAGGACCAGCATTTGAAAGAATCTCAGCCTCAATTCAAGGTCATTATGCAGAGCATGACGACTCGGCGTCGCCTGAGGCTTCAAGGGAATTGGAGTCTCGTTTGCGTGAGTTAGGTAAGGATGTGGAGTTTTTCATCTATCCAGGAACCCAGCATGCATTTTTCAATGACACCAGACCTGAGGTGTATGATGCCCAGTCAGCCAAACAGGCTTGGGACAGGTTGATTCCCTTTCTCAAAGATCATCTCAGTTGAAACCGGAATTATCTCTGTCGTTAATTGATTTATAAGTAGGAAGTCAGTTGCTTGTAGAAGATTACATCAGCTTGGGTCTCGAGTTGGGTAAGCATATACCCGGGTTAGTGGACGCTTATTATGGACCAGGTGAATTTTCTCAAGCAGCTGAACATAGGCCTTTACTAGATCCAAAATATCTTGCCGATCGAGCCCGTTCTCTAATAGCCGGGATCGACGCAGGCGATAAGCTCGACCAGTTTGACCAGGTTGATAGTGGCCAGAGGCGAAGATGGCTCAAGGCTCAATCGATTGGATTGCTGACAACAGCGCGCAAGCTGTCTGGTGACGAAATCGATTATCTTTCCGAGGTCAAGCTCTGTTACGGAGTAGCCCCTAGGAGGGTTTCTAAGGAAGAGATTGATGACGCTATAGGTGTGTTGGAGCAGACCTTCAAGGGGCCTGGAGAATTGCGGTATCGGATTTCAGCCTACCGGGAATCATTTGCCGTTGATCCGGAGAGACTGCCGTTGATTCTAAACGATCTCTGCGAGTTGTTAAGGGACCAGACAGCGATGATTTTTGGATTGCCGGAAGGCGAGGAGCTCGAATTCGAGATTGTTACGGGCAAACCGTGGTCTGGATTTAATTATTATTTAGGAAACTTAAAGTCTAAGGTGGCTATCAACTCTGATCTCCCGGTTCTTTCAACCTCACTTGCTCATCTGGTGGCCCATGAAGCATATCCGGGCCATCATACTGAGCACTCAACGAAAGAAGTCGATTTGGTGAATCGGAGACAGCAGCTGGAAGAGTCAATTTTTCTCGTAGGTACTCCACAGTGCTTGTTGGCGGAGGGATTGGCTGATTTTGGACTTGAGATTCTGTTTGGGGATGATCAATTTTCTGAAGTATCGTCACTGATGGTCAAACGAGGTATCGACTATCCTGACCAGGAACTCGAGCAAACTAAAGCAGCGTTTGAGACCTTGGGCAAAGTTAGGGCCAATGCGGCCTGGGATTTGCATCAAGACGGCATACCAAAAGATCAGGTTGTTCTAAGTCTGGAAAGAGACGCCCTGCTGTCAAGAAAAAGGGCAGAGAAGTCGGTCGAGTTTCTAACCGATCCAACCTGGAGAGCTTACATTACCTGCTACGTAGAAGGATTTCAGTTAGTTAGAAATTTCGTTAATAATCCGAGGCACCCCAATTATCTTTCAAGATATGAAAGGTTCAGAAAATTGATTTCTGAACAATTGATTCCTGCCGATCTTGATCAGTAGGACAATATTTCGGAAAATTCACGTATTCGGATGGTAGTTTCGGAAAACGTTCACTAGTATTTGTTAGATGTCAGAACGAAGCAGAAATTTACCACGCCGCTCATGCTTGTCGGTACCAGGATCTTCAATGAGGTTCTTAGAGAAGGCGCCAAC
>JAKBSX010000615.1 GCA_021844725.1 Actinomycetes bacterium
TTGCGGTGGCTTGAAAGTGGCGAAGAGGATAGGCGTGCTAAGGAGTTCGTGGGGAATCTGATTGGAGCGGTAGATAGTGGAGAGAGAGCGTAGATTGCCGCGAGAGGCGCTCAGATTCGATTTGAGGCGTTGAAAAAAACTGGATGAGGGAATGGGTGGTGGGCTATCGAGAATATCTTGGCACTTGTGTTTCTAAGACGCTCAATGGTATACGAAATGTATACTTAATTTAATGAGCCATCCTATTACCGCTCGCCTACCTGATAACGTTGTCAAAGCCATCGACGATGCTGTGGAGTCAGGGGCTGCCCCAAATCGAGGGGCACTCATCGCAAAGGCAGTCAACGAATGGTTGTCCAGGCACAGTGAAGATTCGATACGCGAGTCATACCGTAAACGTTACGCAGGCGCTGATAAGGACGAATCTGATTTGGTCACGAAGCTTGGGCTAGCGTCAGCTGCAATTGTTATCTCTGAGGGTAGCAGTTAATGCAGAGAGGAGATATTTGGGATGCCGAGATACCAGGAGTTGGAAGACATCCGGTCGTCATCGCCACTAGAGATATCGCAATACCGCTTCTAACACATGTGGTCTGCGTTCTTGTCACTTCGACCTACCATGGCCACGTCGCAGAAGTTGAGGTTGGAACAGACGAGGGATTGAACCACTCTTCTGCTGTGGACTGTGACAACATATTTACGTTGCCAAAGCAGGTCCTAGTCAAGAGACGCGGGGCTCTCGGACCTGTCGAAATTTCGAAGTTTGATGCTGCGCTCTCCGTAGCCTTGGGGCTTGGTGGTTGGATGTAAATTACGATCGTTTTTAGGAGTCATGGACGCGCAGATCTTCAACATTTCCCTGGATTTCATTTCTTATTGTGTCAAGAGCACCGGCTAACGTTGATTGAATTTTTTTCCAGGCGGTCGAATAATCAATGATGGGGTATCCGAGTTTTAGTTTTGCCCATTGGCTAGGTGCGGTATTGTGGTGGCCGAAGTGTTGAGAACCATGGCGGAGTTTTCGTACAGTATCAAGAAGTTCTACTGCTTCGTCAATCATGTTGTGGGATTCTTGAGGCAGTTTTGACTTCAGGAATACCGGTAGTCTTTCTAAAGGATGACCGCCGACGCCGGGGAATCCTGGGGCACGGAATCCTTTAGCCATTTCGGCAAACGCACTTAGGCAGCTATCTAGTTCATCTGACGTCGAGATGGCAGTTGACAGGCGGCAAATTCTTTCTGAACCGACGTGAGATACGAGGTACTCTCCGAACTTCAGTTTCCAAACTACATCAAGGTAGTCGAGGGCGGCTGGAAGTGTGAATGGTGATTCGTATTCGGATTTATCGGGGAGACTTGGGAACATACCGGGGAGTTCTGCCAACCGTGCCAGATAGTCATCTATCGAATTAACGTCAGCAAATCTCCTGAGTTCCGATGGAAGCGTAAGGCTCCAGCCGTCATTAGTGATGTCGACTCTCTCGCAATGCCATGTTGCGGGTTCCCCGACTATCACCTCTAGCAGGTGATCGTTTATTTCGAGATGTCGGCAAGTGACTTGAGCGATTGGAAGGTTGGTCGCCTTGGGTTTCTCGTCCGTGAATGGATCCAGAGCTACGTTGGACCGAGTGATTCCAAGTCGTCGGAGAAAAGCCAAAATTTCGGCTACCAGTTGGTTGGCGACGGAAATGGTCGATAAACCGGCAATCGTGAGGGCGGGCTGCCGGGTCCCCATCGACTGGTCCAAGGTCTGTGGGTTGTCACCCCATCATTCTTAGTAGTACTCGTTTTCATCCACGAGCGGGTTTGTTGTCATGGGACCTGTCAGCTCGAGCTGAGTCGGCTACGACTCGAACTAGCTGCCTTTCAAGAGATCAAGTGAGGATATGGCTGGGAAGGAGGATCTGAAATATGATGCGAGGTCACTTTTTGGAAGACTTCCGGACACAAAATACTTGGTAGAAAGGCATCGTTGTGTTCGTGTCAAGCCGAGCTGTTTGACCGGTTTGAGCAATTTGGAACTCAAGCGGATCGAACATGACAGCGAGCAGCGAGGTGGGTCAAAATGTGGTGCCGCCTCACTTTCGCGCAAACTTCTGAGGACAAAAGTCCTTGTGGGGAGTATTTATTACGTTCGAGGCAAGGCTGATCTACGTGGGCGCGGCCTCCGGCCTGACGATATCGACCGAGACTTCCACCGCAGGAATCGATCCTCTGTTCTCAAGCCAGTGTGTGGTGTTCCGATCTTCCGGCCAGCCCACACCCGGCCCATAGGCCTTAGCGACTCCATCTCGATGGTCGGTGATTGTTCCCTTTAGGATGTAGACGACGCCCGGTCTGTCTTTGTGGTCGTGAAGAGGTCCAAAGACGGCTCCAGGATCGAAGGTGAACATACGCATCCGAAGCTGGCGACCAGCCATTCCTTCGATCTCGGGGCCTAGGTCAACTGTTGCAAGCAGTTCTGCCTTTACACCTTGAGTCTCAGGTACCGCCTCTTCATTGCTCATGGCACTCTCCTTCGGGCGATGGCCAGCTCCGTTAGGGACTGTTTCGCAAACGTGCAACCGCTCCTGTTGATTCCGAGGATTCCTCGGTCACTTCGTTTCGTCAATTATACGTTCCGGGAATACGATGATGAAGGAATTGTGGGCTCGGCTTCCATCGGGGGAGCAGCACTGGCGGCCTCCGTGCAGCCCGTCGCTCTGAGGGCATTAGTGCATCACGATGAGCCACCCGGAAGTTTGCAATTGAATCGCGCATTTTGACATGTCTTCGATAATCTGAGACACGTCGTCCCAACCAGACACGACAGACATGCATTTAAGGCCCAGCTCCTTGTGAGATACGGGATTTCCTGCCACGCTCCCAATTTGGCCTTCAAGATCGAGCAGCGATGAGCTGTGAATTCACGACCTCTTGATTGCTCGGGGTGC
>JAKBSX010000616.1 GCA_021844725.1 Actinomycetes bacterium
CGACAGCTCCTCAGCCAATTCCCAAGCCGCTATCGTCTGAGCTTCAACGCCTTCGACGGCACTAACCACAATCGCCATTAGGTCAGCTGCAAAGCTGGCGGTTCTCAATTCGTATATGAAATCGGCGTAACCGGGAGTGTCAATAAGGTTTATTTTGATCGAACCAACTTCAAACGGAGCAAGAGCCATGGAAATCGACATGTGATGACGAATCTCCTCGGGGTCATAATCACACGTTGATGTGCCATCATCAGTTCTACCAACACGTTTGGTGGCTCCGGAGACCGCAAGGAAAGTCTCAGCCAAAGTTGTCTTACCACACGAATTATGGCCTGCTAAAACTACATTCCTTATTTGATTTGGATTATAGGTAGACATCAGACACCTCCAATTTTCGGTCACCCGATTGCGAAAGATTGAAAACTTGACCTTGAAATGTTTGGGACGAAGTCACCTAAAAAATAACGGCTAACATTTTTCGACCTCGTTGATCTTGCGAAACGAGCTGACTTGATTAGACAAACTCGAGAGACTGCACCGTCTCGATGACCGCGGGAAAACATAAAAATGGCAATTCCAAGGCGCGACTTTTTAAAAGAAGAAATTATGCGCGAATCGATGCCCATAAATAACCCCCTTCAACCCGCTAGACATGGTTCATATCTGATTCCGATAGAAACTGGGAAACCTCCCTATCAGGAACCATTGGTTGTTATTTCCAAGATTAGATGAATGATGACCCGATTTCCAGGACCAAACAAAAAGCCAATTCCGTCAACTATGTTCCGGGTGGACTCAGGCCCCTGATAATACTCAACTTGTTACGTAAAAATTCCAGTGCAACTTTGGGGGAAGTCAAGGCAAACCTTGTAAGAAACGCCATCTTATTCCCGTGAGTCAGATCTAAGAATAAGCGAACGATGACCATCTCACTTAACGGATGCAAAGCTACTTTAAGAATCTCAGATAAAACGCGGCAAAAATTAGCACGATGCCAATATTGCTAAGGAGTCGCGCCCAAAAGTAGTGCCTAAAAATTAAGATATCGACCCCTACCACTACGACTACAAGTATCAGTATGTAAATCGCAGTCGTAGCTTTTATTCCCATCTAGCTATCCTACAATAACGATCGGCTCAGGCGCTTGCATTTCTTAGACTCGGCTTTGAGTTTCTAAATAATTACAGGAGTAAACAGCTTCAAATTAGGGAGAAGTGTCCAACGCCACCTGGTCTTTAGAAACTGGAGCAGATAATTTGGTAATAGGGTAACCAACCGCGGCTGGTTCCAGCTACTCTGGCGTGGAGAAGAATAGAAGCTGCTTACCTACGCTACTTCTATTTCCCTCTTTCGGAAGCGGAGGACAACTGGTCACTATTGGGCAATTCTGAGCAGAGATTCAGATCGCAAATCGACGTTGCCAGACCGTTAGACCATCTTGAACAGGTATCTTCCGACTTTGTGGAAGGCCGATTATAGCGGTATCCAGTAAAACATCGATTTAGGGACTGAAACTTCGCTCGCCGCCGCGAGTCCTCTGAAGGGCTTCTGGGTTCCCAGCATGAATTCAAAAGACAGTCGAAGACGGACGGAGCGCACAAGTCCCATAGTTGGGATAAGATCTCATTCCCGCTGGCGAATTTATCCATGTCTCGTACCCTCCGTCGAGATTGACGGCGTTGTATCCATATCCCAAGAGCAGCGAAGCGGCAGTATGCCCTCTGATCCCGACCTGACAATAGACAATGACTTCACTGTTGGGCAGTTCCCGGATACCCTCACGCAACTCATCTAGAGGAATATTCAACGAATCTGGGATATGACCCTTTGAATACTCCCCATATGTTCGCACGTCTAGGAGCGTAGCCCCGTTTGCAACATGCATATTCAATTCATCCCATTGGACTGTATTAGTAAAGCCACTGGTGATATTTTCTGCGATATAGCCGATCATATTGATGGGATCTTTGGCTGATCCAAAAGGCGGCGCGTATGCCAGTTCCAGATCGGCCAGGTCTTCCGCACGAAGGCCCGATCTAATAGCTGTGGCGATGACGTCGATTCGTTTGTCAACTCCTTCCGTCCCAATCGCCTGTGCACCAAGTATCAAACCGCTATTTGGATCGATAAGAACTTTGATAGCAATACTCTTTGCGCCTGGATAGTAGCCTGCATGCGAATTTGGGTGAACGTGGATTGGAACGTAGTGGTGTCCAGCTTCCCGCAATCGCTTTTGGTTCCAACCAGTGGTGGCCACTGTGAGATCAAATACCTTTACGATAGCAGTTCCGATGGTGGGAACCCATCGGGTTTTTCTCCCTGCTATGTGATCGGCAACTACCCGCCCCTGGCGGTTAGCAATGTTTGCCAATGGAACCAAAGATGCACTGCCGTCGAGGGCATCGACTTTCTCAGCCATGTCACCAATTGAATAGATATCCGGATCATTGGTTTGGTTGTAAATATTTGTGGATACTCCTCCTCGAGGACCAAGTTTAAGTCCGGCTTTAACCGCGAGACTAGTATCGGGGCGCACGCCAATAGCCGAAATAACCAAATCCGCATTAATAAACTCGCCGCCGCTGAGTTCTACCCCTTTGCTGTAAATTGCGGCAACTGACTGACCAAGGTAAAGATCAACCCCATGCTTTAGCATCTCCTTTGCAACCAGGGAGGCCATCTCCGGGTCGAGTGGAACGAGAAGCTGATCAAGCGCCTCGACTACCGAAGTGGAAATTCCAAGATTTCGCAGATTTTCAGCGGTTTCGATCCCGATGAAACCCCCGCCGATTACCACCGCTTTTCGGGGGCCTCGCTCGACTGCCTGGACGATTCTGACAGCGTCCTCAACAGTTCGTAAAGTAAATGCCTTGTCAATTCCCTTAATGGGGGGAACCACCGGCTGGATACCTTTCCATGAGATCGTCA
>JAKBSX010000023.1 GCA_021844725.1 Actinomycetes bacterium
AAGCGAAATTCATCGTAAATATTGAAGAAAAAAGAGAAGAGATCGACCGTGCCCTGGGATATGTAGAGCTTTACGGCACCTACGCCGAGACGGATGCAATATTTGCCGTCGAGAACCTTTTACAACTGTTCAACTTGCTCGATCCCCTCGATCAGCAAAACTTCAATTTTGACCCGCTGACGATCGATTGGCATCACTTTGTCACTGAAATCCATCTTCCCTCAGTTGTGCAGCACTCCCGAGTTAAAACCACGCCCACAAAGAGAAACTCGTATACGCGTACAAGTCGACACCTTAACGTCATCCTTTCGCCCCAGAGACAACTCGCCGTATTTGACCTTGAGAACACTATCATGTCTTCAAATGTTGTGGACACCTACGCTTGGCTTGCCACACGAAGATTACCAAAATCTAAAAAAGCCCTCCTGGCACTGGATTTGGCGATTCAGGGACCTTCTCTGTTGGCACTTGACAGAAAAGATCGCGGCGACTTTTTGCGCTCGTTTTATCGCAAATACGAGGGCGCTCCACCGGAGCGGTTGAGCAAAGACAGTCAAGAACTGTTTAATGCCTATTTACTTAAGAAAACCTATCCAGCTGGCATCGAAAGAATACGACACCACAAGAAGCTCGGCCATCGTACTCTCTTGATAACTGGTGCATTGAATTTCGTCCTCGAACCACTGATGCCGCTCTTTGATGACATAGTATGTTCCGAACTGGAAATGAACCCCAATGGAACATACCGAGGGAGAACTTTGGCAACCCCACCAACAGGAGAAGCTCGAGCTTCGATTCTAAGTGAATACGCTAAAAAACATCACATTGATCTGCGGGAGTCAGTTGCGTACGCAGATTCCACTTCTGATCTACCAATGCTCGAGGTAGTTGGGTATCCGGTATGCGTAAATCCCGAGCCAAAATTAGCTGCCATTGCTAGAAAAAGAGGATGGCACGTCGAACAGTGGAACAAAGCTAATGGTCTACCCCCGATCTTTCTCCCGATAGGAAAGAGATTATGAAAGCTCTGGTGTATGAACGCAATGTGGCTAGATATGCCATGACCAAAGTTTTGGGGAAGTTCACCAGCCCCAAAGCCTCACTTTCCCCTTTACGTTTAGTCGAGCTCGACCCGCCACAACTCCCTAATCAAGATTGGGTTGCATTCACCCCTCTTCTTTCAGGCATTTGCGGCTCAGATCTTGCCACTATAACCTCAAGCTCTTCCCGCTATTTCGAAGACATTGTTTCTTTCCCGTTCACGATGGGCCATGAAGTCATCGGTGAATACATCACTGAAGCCGGCCACAAACAACGTGCTGTGCTAATTCCGACTCTCAGCTGCCAGGTAAGGAACCTCAACCCCATGTGCAGATACTGCCAAATGGGTGAGACTCAGAGGTGCCAGATGCTCCAACATGGATCGATCTCCGCTGGACTACAAACTGGCTTTTGCACGGATACTTCCGGAGGTTGGTCCCAGGGAATCATTGCCCATAAATCGCAATTGTTCGATATCGACACCGATGTAACCGACGAGTCCGCTGTACTTTTCGAACCATTTGCGTGCGCTATTCACGCTGCACTTTCGATTGATTCACCTGAAAGCACGATAGCTGTAATCGGAGGTGGAACCCTAGGTCTTCTGACTATCGCTGCGCTTAAGGCAATCTATCCGGACTGCGAAATCGTTGCCACAGCCCGCTATGGCCATCAGAAACTGCTGGCCCAAAAGATGGGCGCCAATATCGTGGCCGACGAAAAAGATCTCTATCGACAAGCCCGGTCCATCAGATCTGCACAGATGATCTCAGCAAAGAGGCCTACTGATGGATTTGGGACAGTATTTGACGCAGTTGGATCCAGCTCAAGTATTGAGCAGGCATTAAACGTAGCCGCCCCCGGAGCGACCATAGTCCTGGTTGGGATGCCCGAGGATTCAAAACTTGATTTGACTCCTCTTTGGATGAAAGAACTCACTATAAGGGGTTCATACGCCTATGGCATGGAGAACATCGAAGGTAAGAAAGTATCAACCTTCGAACTTGCAGAGAGATTTGCAAAACAAGTTGACTTATCAGAGTTGTTGAGCGCCACCTACCGACTCGACGACTTTGAGATGGCAATCGATCACGCATCTAACGCTGGCAGACGCGGTGGAGTGAAAATTGCTTTTGACATGCGAAAACTATCAACAAGAGAAAATTGGAGTAAAAGCAGATGAGCCCTCGGCCCGGATTTATTCTTGAAGTGGACAAATCCACCCCGCCTACGATGTTTTGGCATGGCGAAGGATTTAGGCTTGAAAAACTTCCCGAAGGCTCGCGTGTAATCTATGCCCCCGAACCCCTGGATCCGGTAAAAGACGTATTTGAAACAATTGAAAACACCCTTGAGAATCCCGTTGGCGATAGCCAGCCTCTTTCGAGCCTCCTATTTGCAGGTATGAAGCTTTCTATAGCATTCGATGATCTCTCACTTCCACTGCCCTCCATGGAAGCACCCGATATACGGCAGCTGGTAATCGAGGCGATTCTCGAAAAAGCAGCCAGTAAAGGTGTTGACGACGTCACCCTGATCGCTGCCCTTGCTTTGCACCGCCGAATGACCGAGTCAGAGCTTCGCCATATTCTTGGAGACAGAGTTTACGACTCATTCTCAAAATCAAAAAGGCTTACCCAGCACGACGCCGAGGATCCCGACAATCTGGTACACCTGGGCATGACTGACAAGGGTGAGGATGTCGAGATTAATAAGACCGCAGCTACCTCAGACCTTTTGATTTATGTGAATATCAATTTGGTTTCCATGGATGGTGGGCATAAAAGCGTAGCAACCGGACTTGCCTCCTATAAGAGCATCCGGCATCACCACAACGTCAAAACCATGGTTCATTCCCGATCCTTTATGGACAGGCATAACTCAGAACTGCATTCTTCCAACTGGCGAATGGGACAGTTGATTAAAGACGCGGGGGTCAAGATATTTCAAATCGAGACCACACTTAATTCCAGCTCTTTCCCTGATTCATTCGGATTTCTTCAAAAGAGAGAATGGGAGTGGAAGATCAAAGACAGGCTTGGTTACGTGGGAACGTCCACTGCCCTGCAAACGTCGCCACCCTGGCTAAGCCGCAGAGTTATGCACTCTATCCGTTCGCCTTACAAGGTTACCGGAGTGACCGCTGGCGAAGTGGAGGCAGTGCACGACGTCACAATCGAAAACGTTTACAAGCAGCAACTGGTAGAGGTCCAAGGTCAGAGCGACATATTAACCATGGGAATCCCCTATATCGGCCCATACAATGTCAACTCAATCATGAATCCGATTTTGGTCTATTGCATGGGTCTGGGATACTTTTTCAACATGTACAGAGGTAAACCTCTTGTGCGAAAGGGGGGTGTTCTGATCATGAGCCACCCTACCAGAAACGAGTTCGATCCCACTTTTCACCCAAGCTATATCGATTTCTATGATCACGTCCTCACCGACACCACCGATCCGGTGGAGATCGAAAGCAAGTATGAAAATACATTCGCGACTGATCCCTGGTACATACACTTATACAGGACGGGTCATGCTTATCATGGAGTACACCCCTTCTATATGTGGTATTGGGGAGCTCATGCGCTAGACCACCTGGGAGGAGTCATAGTATTAGGCGGCGATCCAAAATCAGTTCATCGGCTTGGATTCATGAGCGCAACCACAATGAACGACGCATTAGAAATGGCAAAAGGGATAGTCGGTTCGGATCCCAGTATTACCCACCTCCATTCGCCGCCCATGCTGATGGCAGACGTCAAATAAATTCCTGACACAAACTAGAGGATTACATTGTTGAATAAATTTGGTCAGCTGAAAAAACTCACCGGTAATTTGAACCCCGACTTTCCTCTCAGGGCTCCCACATGGCCGACAACCGTGCCACGGGTGCCAAAAAAGTCAAGATTGGGCGCCAATTATGACACTGGTTGGTCAAGAAAATATCCGGTTCGTCTTATAAGAGCTTTGTTCCTCGATGGCGTGACAAGACCACTGATTAAGACTTTGATACCACCGACTATCCATGGTGAGGACAGGATAAAAAATGTTGCAGCTCCGGTCATCTTTGCCGCCAATCATTCTTCACATCTCGATACTCCCCTATTGGCCACACACATACCGGAAACCTTCAGGCACAAAACAGTAATTGGGGCAGGAGCTGATTATTTCTTTGACCGATGGTGGAAAGCTACGCTCTGGTCAGGCCTGGTCGGCGCGATTCCAATCGAACGAAGTAAAGTTAATCGCAAATCAGGCGAACTTGCCGAGTCCCTGCTGTCCTCAGGATGGTCGTTGATTATTTTTCCTGAGGGCGGACGCACCCCGGATGGATTTGGACAGTTGTTCAAAGGAGGTATAGCCCAGCTTGCCAAAAAGGCGAATGTACCTGTCATTCCGATTTACATTAAAGGAACATATGAAGCCCTGGGCAAAGACTCGGTAAAATTCAAGCGGGGGCCGACACAAATCAATTTCGGCTATCCCCTGAGAATCGACAAAGATGAAGATGTAAGACAATTCACTAAACGTATTCAAGCTGCAGTAGATGAACTGGCCTACGAAATTAAGAGCGACTGGTGGACCACTAAACTTGCTGCATCGAAAGGTGAGGTCCCTTCGCTCGAAGGTCCACAAACCAAAGGGTGGCGCGACGAATGGGAGCGGTCACGAGATGCAGCCAAAGGTTATAAATCCAGAAACCGCTGGCCGAATAGCGACTAAGGCGCGTCTGGTTTTTCAGTCCACCAACCGAAGGCCAGTCGGTACCACCGCCATTATGTGTCCGCTCAACTCAGTAACAAATTCAGTCTTATGGCCTGGAAATACATATTCCGAATACAATATCGCCTGACCTGAAAGATCAAATGTGGTACGCATGCAGCGCAAAGCAGGTGAGCCGGTTGGGACTCCCAGCAGCTTCGCATCCATCTCAGAAATTGCTATAGCACTTATAGTTTGCACCGCTTTGCTAAGTGGACGTTTCAGTACATGTCTAGAGGTAAGCAGTTCATAAAATGAACTCTCTTCGTATTCTCTGAGAGAAAAGCTTTTGGCATATTTAGAAGGCAGCCAAACCGTTACCCTGGCAAAAGGTTGATCATCAGCGAGATTGATCCGCCGAACACAAAGCATTTCCTGATCACCTAGGATCTCTGCTATTTCAGTATTAGGCCAGCACACCTTGGCATCGAGCACTTTTCTGGTGGGCTTGACTCCGCTTTGTGCCACCTGGCTCTCGATCGTGGTGAATCCAGCTAAATTTTGCCGAAGCGGCTGAGACATAACCATCCACCCAAAACCTTGCTTGGATTCAACCAATCCTTCAGTTCTGAGCACTTCCAGTGCCTTACGAATCGTAATTCGTGAAGCATCATAGTATCGTGACAGAACAGCCTCGCTGGGTAAAACCTGACCAGACCCAAGCTCACCAGAAGTAATCTTGGAACGCATTTCGTTTGCAATAATTAGGTACCGGGGTCCAACCTGTCTTATACTTGTATTATATCGGCCAAGTTTACCGAGGAGAACAAAGTGGCGAAGGTAACAGCGGGAACTCCCCGAGAAATCATCGAAAACGTATATTCCCGTTTACAAGAGCGAGTGGATTTAGGCAGAAAACGACTTGGTAGAAGCCTTACGCTAACCGAAAAGATTCTATTCAACCATTTGGCCGATCCTGACGCACAGCAGATTGACCGAGGCAAAAGCTACGCTGAATTTTACCCCGACAGAGTAGCCATGCAAGATGCAACTGCCCAAATGGCACTGCTGCAATTTATGACTGCCGGACTTTCAGAGGTGCAGGTGCCCACCACCGTCCATTGTGACCACCTGATATTAGCCCAGGCTGGCGCAGATGAAGATCTGCAAAACGCGGAAGTCACAAACAAAGAGGTTTACGACTTTCTTCGCTCCGTTTCTGCCAAATATGGTATCGGATTTTGGAAACCGGGTTCAGGAATAATCCACCAAGTGGTGCTTGAACAATATTCTTTCCCAGGGGGAATGATAATTGGAACTGACTCGCACACTCCAAATGCTGGCGGAATGTCGATGGTGGCAATCGGAGTTGGAGGCGCTGATGCTGTTGACGTAATGGTCGGGTCAACTTTCGGGCTTCGTTATCCCAAAATTATTGGCGTGAAGCTAACCGGAAACTTGTCCGGTTGGACTGCACCAAAGGACATAATCCTAAAAGTGGCGGAGATGCTCACAGTAAGCGGAGGAACTGGTGCAATAATTGAATACTTCGGACCTGGCACCGAAACGATATCTGCTACCGGAAAAGCAACCATTTGCAACATGGGGGCAGAAATCGGAGCCACCTGCTCGCTCTTCCCCTATGACCACCACTCTGCATCTTATCTGAAAGCTACCGGCCGGGAAGAACTGGCCGATCTGGCTAACAGCTATGCCGATAACCTGGTCCCCGATCCGGATGTCCTTATAAACCCTGAAAAATATTTCGATTCGATTATCGAGATAGATCTGGACCAACTTCAACCCCATATAGTTGGACCGCATACCCCGGATCTGGCACGGCCAGTTTCAAAAATTGCCGAGGAAGCGAAAGCCAATTCCTGGCCATTGAAGCTCTCTTACACGCTTGTAGGATCGTGCACAAATTCCTCCTATGAAGATATTTCGCGTGCGGCCCACATAGCCAGGCAAGCTCAAGCCAAAGGATTGACCGTAAAATCTCCCCTGCTGGTAACTCCAGGAAGTGAGAGGGTTTACGCGACCATAAAGCGAGACGGCCTTCTTGACGATCTTGAAGCAATTGGAGCGACAGTCCTGGCAAATGCCTGCGGCCCCTGTATTGGACAATGGAAGCGCTTAGACGTTAAAGATGGCGAAGCCAACTCCATAATGAACTCGTATAACCGAAACTTTCCCAAGCGTAATGATGGAAATCCTGGGACCCTGTCATTTATTGCGTCCCCAGAAACCGTAGTCGCCTATGCTCTGGCGGGGACTCTTGATTTCAATCCACTAACCGACTCGATAGACGGCGTCAAGTTGGATGCACCAATTGGCGAAGAGTTGCCTTCTAAAGGTTTTGAATCAGGCGAGACTGGATTTCTCGCTCCGCCGGGAGATGGATCAAAAGTAGATGTGACTGTCGATCCACATTCAGATCGGCTCCAGCTTCTGGAACCATTTGAGCCCTGGGATGGCAAAGATTTCAATGATCTGGCCATCCTGATGAAAGCAAAAGGTAAGTGTACAACTGATCACATTAGTGCAGCCGGCCCTTGGCTTAAATACCGCGGTCACTTGGAAAATATTTGCGGCAACCTATTCCTGGGCGCCAACAATGCCTTTAGCGCCCCGGACGGGTCAAGCTATCCCACAGGGCACGGTTACTGCCGGGTGCATGATACCGTTGAGTCATACCCAGAGATTGCTAAGCACTATAAAGAGGCTGGAATAGCCTGGACAGCCATTGGGGACGGCAACTATGGTGAAGGATCATCCCGTGAACACGCTGCAATGGAGCCGCGGTATCAGAATGCGAAAGTAATTTTCGCACGTTCCTTCGCCCGCATCCATGAAACTAACCTCAAAAAACAGGGTATTCTTCCTTTGACTTTCGTCGATCCGTCCACCTATGACAAAATCGGCGAGAAAGACACTATTTCGGTGACTGGTCTGAATGAACTCGCACCTGACAAACTGGTTACATGTGTGATCAACCATGAAGATGGGACCAAAGAGACATTTGAGGCAAGCCATACCATGTCCTCTGAGCACATTGATTGGTTCAAAGCCGGCGGAGCATTAAACGTAATCAGGGCGTCACAGAAGAAATAGGTTCAAATATGTTAATTGGGAAAGGCGCACCTGACCTTTAAACAGATTCAGGTGCGCCTTTTTACCGCCTGTGCCGCATTTAGCCTATCTTGATACAAAAGTTGGTGAGACCTGGTCAACTCTATGTCTTCAATTTCAGGTATCGGACCAACTACTGATGAAATAACTAAATCACATAACTTTGGATTGCGTGCAAAGGCTGGTCCGTGCATATAGGTGCCTATAGCCTTACCCTCTATTGCTCCATCCACCTTTGGATCCGATCCGAAATTATTTCCTTTACCAACCAACACTGTCCCAAGCGGAGAGCCATTCGCAAGCACCTCGGTGACGCTTTGATGATTCTCGTATCCAGACAGGATTGGCAGGTGCAACTCCTGGAGTGGGGATACCAGCAGTTCACCAACGCTTCTAGGCCCTAGGTGCCGGTGAGTTTCAACTCTGAACAACCCTAAGCCACTCAGCTTCCTGCCATTGGAAGCTGGAAACGAGTTACCTAATATCTGGAAACCGGCACAGACAGCAAATATTGCCGCTCCCCGATCTATTGCCCGGGAAAGAGGAGATTCAATAGCCAATAAGTCAGAGGCACGTGCCTGGGGCCCATCCTCTCCCCCACCGATAAGGTAAAAATCTCCGTCTGAAGGAATGTGAACGCCGGGATTAATCTCTACAAAGTCAACTTTGAATCCTCTTAGCTCCAGGCGCTTTGCCAAAATAACAGTATTCCCGGAATCACCATAGGTTCCCAGCAATTCTGGAAAAACTGATATTACTCTGCATCCTTCGCTCATTGTGAAAATCTTCCTACCAATTGACGGAGTTGAGGAAGAAACTTCGTGTCATTGCCTTCAATCATGCGTCGAAGATCTTGAAACGAAGTGTAATTGCCAACGAAAGATACCTCCCCATGACTGCAAAGTCCGACCGCCTCCAGTGGATCCTTAGCCAACCTATGATCAATTCCGGCGTATCTGAGTCTCACTGAGAGATCATAAGCCCTCTCTCCGGAAGCTATAACCTCTTTACCCTTTAGCATTTCGAATGGTACGTCCCAAAGCCAAGATGGATCCTTTCCGTCAGCAATTCGAGAATTTATCCCAACCACCACCGACCTGTCAGCACCGATCATGTCAAATACCTCGAGCCAACCAGCCGGGTTTTTAGTCAGCAACATCCGCACTTGATGCCCAGTGATAGAAATGCGTCTGTAACGTCCAGCGACTTCGTCGACTTTGGACATTCGTACAGCTGCATCTTCGAGATCCACGCCGGCTTGCAAGCACACCCCCAGTGCAACTGCAGCGTTGGCGACATTACACCTACCCGGCAGCTGCATGTCTAGCTCAATCCTTCTGTCGTCAATTTCAACAAAGTTTTGAACCAGGGAAATTCTTGGATCAGGCCTCCTGAATCCACAGTCACATAACCAATCATCGGCTGAGAACCTGATCTCCGCACCACAGTTTGGACAAGACCTGGCATCAAACTTGAAATTGAGTCCAGCTGCCACCCAAATCACATCGCTTGCCTTCTCTGCAGAAAATACAATCAATGGATCGTCGCAATTGGCAACCACAGAAATATTGGGTGAACCTGCCAGATAGTTGCGCCATTTAATAGACGTCATTCTGGTTTCAGAAACTCGATCCAGTTGGTCTCTTGAGAGGTTTAAAAGAGCGACTACCTTAGGGGAAAGTGCTTGACCAATCGAGGGTAGATACGATTCATCGACTTCAAACAGACCAATTTCGTCACCAGAGTGACGTGAACTCCGCTGAGCAAGAGAAAACGCTATCCCCTCTCTCATATTCGCACCGGTAACATTCGAAACTACGCTATACCTCGCCTGCAAGCCCGCCTTAGCGAGTGCAGTTGTAGTAGTCTTAGCATTTGTTCCAGACACAAGGATGACCCGAAGGCCTTCAGATAACTCATTAATGGCGTTTGGTGCAATTCCAAGTAGGATCCTGCCAGGCAGCGTGGCACCTTCACCCAGCCCAAGCCGTCTAAGTAAAAACGACACAGAAAGCGATATCCGGACAGCAAATCTAATTCTCATTGAATCGTACTTAATTCTCACTATCGAGCATCCTATGAGATATCCGGGCACCTTGGGCTGGTTATCGGTTGCAATAACTTATCTATGTAATTGCCAGCTGATGTTGGTGAAAAGATAAACCGAGTTAAAATAGGAAGGAGCTGGCGGGGGGAGCCAACTCCTTCATCAAGGCAAGGTACGGAGGGGGGGTCCGAAACCTGCAATTCCATTATTGCCTGGATTTTGTCATCAGCGACACTAATTGGCAAGATACCTACTATCTATTTAAATGATGGATATAAAACAACTAAAAGCACTAACCGCACTGGAAGAATACGGCGGATTCTCCCGGGCGGCTGCAGCGTTAGAAACAGTCCAGTCCAATATATCAACACATATTTCCAAACTGGAAAGTGAGTTAGAAACGATTCTGGTCGACCGAAGAACAGGTCAGCTCACCATTGAAGGCACGGCTGTCTCATCCAGGGCAAGAATTATTCTCAGTGAAATCGAGTACATTCAGTCAGATCTTTTTGCTCTCAAACATGACGTCCGGGGCAGTGTGCGAATGGGAATGATCGGTACAACGGCAAGATGGCTAATTCCGCCCCTGCTTACAGAATTGAAACGGAGACACCCCCATCTTCATCTCGAACTTGCCGAAGGTACAACCACCTCACTGGAGGCACGCCTCCAAAATGGAACCTTGGATCTGGCACTAGTCAACCAGCCAAACTATTCAGAAGAATTTGCCTTTAGGACGTTGTTTGAAGAAGAATATATGCTGGTTCTGGAGTCGACCAATCCCCTTGCGTCTCAGGAAAGCGTGACCATTTCCGACCTTGATCAAATGGAGCTGATCCTGCCTCCAAAGGGAATCGTATTTCGAGACATGCTCGACACCTTGGCTAAACGGCACAAAGTGCAATTTTCAATAGTGGCAGAGGTGGATGGAATCAGATTAATTTCATCAATGGCCTTTGACGGATACGCACCAGCCATCATTCCGGCCACCGCTGTCCCCCATAACTTGAGGCAAGATTGGGTTGCAATTCCGGTAAGAGACTTACCAAATCGAAAAATAGGAATTTCCAAAAGGAAAAGAGCTTTAGATTCGGCACCAACGGTCGCTCTGTTATCACTTCTGAACGAAATCTTTAGTGAGACTAGACCAAAGAACTTCCTGGTTCCGGAGGGAATACATAAACTAGCAAAGGAGGTTTAGCGTGATTGAGAAGCCGGGGAAAAACAACGCTCCAACGTATCGTACCAACATCCCGACAACCCTGATGCTATTCTATACTTACCAATTAGTAACATCGGTAGGCAGAAAGGTCAGGTTGTGAGCAAACTCTGTGAAGGACGAATCGTGATCGTTACAGGTGCAGGAAGAGGAATCGGAAGGGCTCATGCACTTGAATTTGCCAAACACGGTGCAAAGGTGGTGGTAAACGACCTTGGGTCTGAAGTAGACGGAACTGGCTCATCGCAAGGTCCCGCCGGAGAAGTAGTCGACCTGATACGTTCTGCCGGAGGCGAAGCAGTCGCTAACGGCGACGACGTCTCTGACTGGCAAGGAGCCCAGAATGTGATAAACACAGCGATCTCCACCTTCGGGGGATTGGACGTAGTTGTCAACAATGCTGGAATTCTCAGGGATCGCATGCTGGTGAATATGACCGATGTCGAATGGGATTCTGTTATCAGAGTCCATCTCCGTGGAACCTTCGCAATGACGAGGTGGGCTGCCAACTATTGGCGTGAGACCTCAAAAGCTGGGCAAAGCAACGATGCTCGTGTTATAAATACCGCATCTGCATCAGGTATATATGGCAACGTCGGACAGACTAACTATGGAGCCGCTAAAGCTGGAATTGCATCGTTTACCATCATCGCATCTCAAGAGCTGGCCCGTTATGGAGTCACGGTAAATGCAATTGCACCCGCAGCACTAACCAGGATGACAGAATCACTTAGCTCTCTTGGATTTGGCACTAAAGATGACAGTCCCGACCAATTTGACCCCCTAGCTCCTGAAAATATATCCCCCTTGGTGGTGTGGCTGGGGTCAGAAAAATCCAGGGAAATCACAGGCAGGGTATTCGATATTGTCGGCGGTCATATTGACGTAGCCGAAGGGTGGCATGCTGGACCCTCAGTAGACCGGGACAGTCGCTGGGAAGCTGACGAACTTAGCGAAATTATCCCAACTTTAGTGTCAAAAAGCCGTCCCAATGCCAACATGATGGGACAGTAGGATAATAAGGATAAATCTCGAGTGATTAAATCTATCCCTAAAAACAGCTGCTTGTTTTACCCGGAGGAGAACTCAGGAGATATTATTACTAAACTAACAAAATGCCCATCGAATCCGAACACTTAACTTTTAGCACAATAGAACGAGAAATGACCGAACTGTTTGCCCTAGTCGGTGATGGATTCGCAGGAGCAACAGACGCTCTACTTTCAGGAGATAAAGCTGCCGCAAAAACTCTTATTGAGCGAGACCGCCTTATTGATACTCTTTATCGTCAGCTTCTCAGCACCGCGCAAACGATGCTTAAAGAGCACCGTCTCTCTTCTTACGACATCAACTATCTAATAACAGTTTTACGCCTGATTCCCGAACTTGAACGAAGCGGCGACCTTGCAGAACATATTGCGCAGCGGGCCCTCATTGAAATTGGGCAAGAGATGACCCCGCGCAGCCGGGGCATAGTGCAACAGATGGGAGACATCGGTACCCAGATGTGGAGAATGGCAACAGATGCTTTTTGTGATAAAGATTTAGAAGCAGCCACCACTCTCGATAACCTGGACGATGATCTTGACGAGCTTCACCTTTCTCTAATAACAGAAATTGTCGCCGGGACTATGCCAATTTCGGTAATTATCGAAACTGCAATGGTGGCCAGGTTTTATGAAAGATTTGGTGATCATGCAGTCAACATCGCCAGAGCCTGTGGGCAATTCAGCCAGCGCTGAACTGTATTATATGTTATTTCAACTGTTAACTACGATTAAATAATTACCCAGTCGTATTAGGCAAAGACGCTCCCATATGATGAGATTTAACTAATGACCGAAATAATCCCGCAAGCCCCCGGATTTATCCGTGGGGTCAAGGGCGAGTCCTGGCAAAGCCAGGATGTAACACCCAGGAATTAAGATAACTATATGAGTATCGGACAGAGATTGTACCCAAACCGAGAGAACGAAGTGGTCTTAGTCCGCCACTGCTCTGATTCCCGGTTTGTCTACAATCTGGGTCTAGAACAGAGAAACTTCTTGCCTAAGCAAAGTGCTCAAAAGATCACCTATATCACCCAGGCCAGAGAACTGGTGCAAGCCCGCAAGTCATTCTCCTGGTTGGCTGAAGGCTCATCCGTAGTTCAACAGGCTGCCCTGAGAGATCTAGATCTAGCCTTTAGAAATTGGTGGAAGAACCCAAGA
>JAKBSX010000617.1 GCA_021844725.1 Actinomycetes bacterium
TGGCTATCTCCACAAATGTCATACATCTATTCTATGACATCTCACCGAGCAACAGGCCGATCTACCAGGGATTTCGTCAACTTATGTAAGGAGGTCTGGAATCAGGAGCTAGCGAGGGCTTTAGGAGACCCAACGCGATATAACATTGCTGATTTCATTGCGAGGTCAAATCACCCGGTAAGTATTGCTGAGCTTACTGAATTTGTTGGACTTAATCACAACGCGGTTCGGCAGCATTTAACCCAGCTCAAAAGAGTGGGAATCGTTTCGGAGTCGATTGAAGGTAGGACACTGCCCGGTCGTCCTCGGCTTTTATATCGAATTAATTTCGAGATAGCAGGAAGGTTCGGCTTGCCCGGACCTTACGAGTACCTGGCGCGGATTTTGGCCGAAAGTGTAGCTAGTGGTTTAACTACCAGGGATTTGGGGAGGAGAGAAGGGATTGAAGAGGTAGACGAGGCCAAAGTTGGTCCTACTCCTGTATGTGGTGTAGTGAGACGTGACCCATTTGATGTCCTGGAAGACTCCCTTGCGGCGAGGGGATTTGATCCAATGCGACATGATTCCGTCGGTATGCCGGATCTTGTCTTAGCAAGTTGCCCTTTTGTCCAGGTTGCCATGCACTACCCTGATGTAGTTTGCGGAGTGCATCGGGGCCTCATCGAAGGTGTCTATGCGGGCAGTGGTGGACAGGGTGTAGTCGAGCTAACTCCAAAGAATCCGAAATTGGCAGGCTGTATTGTAAGTGTGATCCAAGCACTATGTGAGACGGGTACTTGAGCCGAATAATCCCTATCGTTATGCCTGATTGTGAACTTTTCGCCTTGAACTCCTTCGGACTCGCGTATTTGGCCAGTTGTTACGGCGCTTGTGATAGAGCGGTGGGTATTTTAACCTAATTGCGTAAGCACGATACGATCCTCTGTACCATTTCTGGTATTAGTTCGGCTTCGGTCGCAAAATTCAACCTTGAAAAGTCTGTCCCACCCTCTATGAATGCTTCCCCTGGGTTCAGGGCTATATTTCCATGTTTTAGCAAGTGCTGCTGGGCGGTAGGTTTGAGGGGACTCTGTGAGAAGTCCAGCCAAGCTAAGTAAGTGGCCTCAGGCATTTCTGACCTGACCTTATCTCTGTAAGGCTCTAAAAGCTCAAAAAATAGCTTTCGGTTAGCGTCCAGTTTCCTCAGCGTCTCTTTAAGCCACTGAGTACTCGAGCTAAATGCAATTTGGCCGGCCAAGAGTCCCAAAGAGCCCGGCGAGCCCCGGAGCCCTTGTGGTATTGACTCAAGTCGGGAAAGTATCTCTGCGGAGCCAGCATGTAGGACTGCGGTGTGAAGGCCCGCAAGATTAAAACTCTTTGAGGCCGAACTGAGTGTGACTGTTCTCATGGCCACCTCGGGGGCAATTGACATGATCGGAGTGTGGATCGACCCTTGATAGCAGAGGTCTGCGTGGATTTCGTCCGAGATGATCCACAGGTCGTTAGCAAGGGCAATTTGGGCAATTGATTCGAGTTCTCCGATGCCGAAAACCCTACCTGTTGGATTCTGAGGGTTGCACAATAAAATTGCTCCACCAGGGCTGGCCTTTTCAGCCTTCTTTGCGAAGTCATCGAAATCTATTTCGTAACGCCGGTCGTGCAACACTAGCTCAGAAGTAAGGACCTTTCGGTTGGTGGCTTGCACGCTTGAGAAGAAAGGAGGGTAGCTAGGCGTAAAAAAGAGTACCCCAGCATCTTTGGCGCAAAGTGATTCAATGGAAAGGTAAAACCCCTGGATGACATCGGTGAGTGCGATCATTTCGGATGCATCCATGGACACTTGGTGCTCCTCTAGCTGCCATCTGGAAAAGGCTTCCAGATAGTCGAGAGTCATTTGACGAGGTGCATATCCAGTTTCGGAAAGCTCAATTGCTTCGGCCAGACCTTCTTTGACCAAAGGTGGAATTCCAAAGTCCATGTCCGCTATCCATGCGGGGAGGATCTCTTTGGGGTACTCTGTCCATTTTACCGAGTATCGTCTCCGTGATCTGATTTTACCCTCGATCAAACCCGGCTCCATTGCACACCCCTTTTGACCATAGAAAAGTCGGCCACCAGCGTCAGTCTATCCCTTGCAAGCGGGCTCTATAGGTTAGCCCCTATCCTCGAAAGAGGCACATTTTCGCCTAGAGGTTTTGTTAAGTGGCAGACTGCAGGCCGGTACCCTGCAAGGAGCGACCGAAGGAGTGCGCTATCACGGGAGCAAGGTACTTATATCTGTCTAGAGCCCTGCGGACTTTCTGTTATGGACTTGGCATCGTGGTTTTAGGTTTCGAATTCAAGGCCGAACACCTCAGCTCAGTTGAGGTGGGAATTGTTCTCACCTCTTTTCAAGGGGGTTCTTTAATAGTCCTTTTGCTGGTTGGTCGGTATGGCAACGCATGGGGGATGCTCAAAAGCTACCGATTGCTCTGGATTGTCTTTGCACTAGTTGGTATACCAATGGCAATTCTGCATAGTTGGTGGTCGATAGCGTTGTTGGGCCTAAGTGGTGTCTTGTCGCCAGAGACCACCGAGTCGGGTCCATTTACCTCCCTAGAACAGCCTTTGTTGGCAGAGGCTATAAAGGGGTCATCTAAGGTGCGCGGGTTCGGCACCATAAATGCCGTCGCAGCCGCTTCTGGTGCTATAGGAGCATTTTTTGCTGGAATAGCGTTGTCACGTGTATTCCACGACACGCCTAGCAAGGTTAATCTGCTGTTTATCATTTACGTTCCGGCTGGCATAATTGCAATCGGCTTAGTAAATAAGCTCTCTGCGATGCAAAGCTCAGGCGATGAGGTGGACCCTACTTCCGAGCCGCCCGTCCAGAGATTAGGCCAGTCCAAGAAGATCGTCAAAAGATTGTCGGCCCTTTATTCCGTGGACTCGATGTCAGGGG
>JAKBSX010000618.1 GCA_021844725.1 Actinomycetes bacterium
CCAATATTTGCGGGAACGATTTCGGAGTAGACATGATGCTCCCGTACCCTTCTGGCGATTAACTGCGCGTATTGGGCACCAAAGTCAAATACTGCGACCAAAGAAGATCTAGCATCATGCACGAAGCAAAGTCCTAACCGGCAATTAGTGGCCCATTCCCACGCGCTGAGCAGTCTGAAGGGCCTTACCTTCTGTCTGAAGCGCTGGGGCTACCATGACTTCGGCTTTCTGGAACTCTTTCACCGTTTCATACCCACAGGTCGCCATTGAGGTTTTGAGTGCACCGAACAGATTTAGGCGGCCATCATTTTCATGGGCCGGACCGACCAAGATCTCTTTTAGTGATCCCCTTTGCGTAACCTTGACGCGTGCCCCTCTTGGCAAAGTTGGGTGAAAGGTGGCCATGCCCCAATGATATCCATGACCAGGCGCCTCATAGGCGCTGGCAAGAGGAGATCCGATCATTACCGAATCCGCACCGCAGGCAATTGCTTTGGCAATATCGCCTCCACGGCTCATTCCGCCGTCGGCGATCACATGAACGTATACGCCGGTTTCATCAAGATGGCGCATTCTGGCGCCAGCTGCATCCGCAATAGCTGTAGCCTGAGGAACGCCGAGGCCCAACACTCCTCTTGTGGTGCAAGCATTACCAGGACCAACTCCTACCAGGACTCCTGCAGCGCCGGTTCTCATCAAATGCAGCGCAGCCTGATATGAGGCACAGCCTCCAACTATAACTGGCATGTCAAATTCACGAATGAACTTCTTCAGGTTCAAAGGCTCAGAGGTCTTTGAAACATGCTCTGCGGAGACGACCGTTCCCTGAATTACTAAAAGATCAAGCTCAGCATCCAAAATCGCTTTAGCCATGAATTCTGTCTTTTGAGGAGTGACCGAAGCAGAAGTAACAACACCTGCATCTTTGATCTGCCGTATACGCTGGGTAACCAATTCCAGCTTTATTGGTTCGGCGTAGATCTCCTGCATCCTCTGAGTGGCCTTTTCGGGATCAAGCTTTGCAATCTCAGCCAAGAGCGGCTCGGGGTCATCGTACCTGGTCCAAAGACCTTCAAGATTCAGCACTCCGACCCCGCCCAGCTTGCCAATCTCAATAGCAGTCTGTGGCGATACCACACCGTCCATAGCCGAAGCCATAAGCGGCAGATCGAACTTGAAGGCATCAATTTCCCAGCTTATGTCCACATCCTCCGGGTCACGAGTCCTACGACTTGGAACGATTGCAATATCGTCAAAACCATAAGCCCGGCGACCGGATTTGCCAATGCCAATCTCGACCTCTGCCACTTTGCCTCCTAGGTACAGAAAATACTCAAAACTCGAAAAGAAATACAGCCAACAATCAAAATAAATACGGTTTCAAAAATGTGTTGAAAGATAAATTCTAATCGACTGCCGTACTTTTTGTACAATCATTTCACCGCTTGATTGAGTGCTCAATCATCATCAGGAACTCAAAAAGAATTCGCGCAGTAGCTCCCCATATCAAATCATCCCCCAAGTCAAAAAAATGCATGTTGCGCCACTCACCATTTCGGGTGGGCCAGGACTCAATCGAGTAGACACCCTCGTTGCAAAGGTGGGAAACTGGCAAGGAGAATACTTCGTCTACTTCGTCGCGATTGATTATGTAAGAATCAGGTTTAGCTGTGGTTGCCACAAACGCTACAAGATTAAAAGATGACGAACTGGTAGATGCGCTCAGCAACCGGCCCAGCATCGACATTTTTTCCGGAGCCAAACCGATCTCTTCCCACGTTTCCCTCAGTGCCGCCGACTCAACAGATTCTCCTGGTTCAACCTTTCCACCTGGGAAAGCAATCTCTCCAGCGTGGTTCCTGAGAGAGCTGCTCCGCCTGGTAAGTATCAGGTGTGCTAATCCCATCTCTTCAAAAACCGGAATTAGCACACCTGCCTCCGACCTTCGAGATTCTCCATCACCAGCCTCTGGAAGGTTGGTAGCTAGCACTTTTGGAGTATGCGTTGACATAGCACGTTCGACCAGTTTTAACGAGATATCAGTAGTTGGGAGCAAACCACCGAATAGTTCAGTTGGCTCCAAGATCAGAGATCCGGCGGGCCTGGTCACTTTTTGCCTGTATGTGCCACCGTCCCTAAACAATTACATCACCGCTTCGCACAATAAGGTTAGATTCTAGATATTTTCAATTATCAGCCTAGTTCCACCAACCACCTATTTACTTATGCTTTCCATACAACAAAAAGATGGGGCCGAATTTAACTCCGACCCCATCTTGAAATACTTGCGTTTAGGCAAAGTAGAGCTTGAAATTCAAGCGACTACATCATTCCGCCCATGCCGCCCATGCCGCCCATGCCTGCTGCAGCAGCGGCGCCATCATTCTCGCTTGGCTTATCTGCAATCAGGGCTTCAGTGGTCAGAAGCAGTGCAGCTATCGAGGCAGCATTTTGTAGCGCAGACCTGGTAACCTTGGCCGGGTCAATGACACCAGCTTTGACTAGATCTTCGTACTGTCCCGTCCTGGCGTTCAGGCCAATGTTGCCTTCAGCTTTAGACACAGCCTCAACCACTACCGCACCTTCAAGACCAGCATTGTTGGCTATCCAGCGAAGTGGCTCTGCAACAGCCTTGGCGACAATTGAAGCTCCAATAGCCTCATCGTCTTCAAGCTTCTCGATCAGGCTGTCAATTGCAGCTCGTGAACGCACTAGGGCAGTTCCACCACCAGCAACGATACCTTCTTCGATAGCAGCCCGAGTAGCAGAAAGTGCATCTTCGATACGGTGCTTCTTTTCTTTCAGCTCAACCTCGGTAGCTGCGCCAACCTTGACTACCGCGACCCCTCCAGAGAGTTTGGCTAAACGCTCTTGCAGTTTCTCGCGATCCCAGTCAGAATCGGTGTCTTCGATC
>JAKBSX010000619.1 GCA_021844725.1 Actinomycetes bacterium
GTCAGTCTTGAATCATCTGGTTGTTTTCTCCACCCCGGCCTTGGCATACCTACCTCCCAAGACCAAGAATAACACAGATGTAACACTAAGTAAACGGTATTGCCCTTGTAGTACATATGCCCAAGCAGTTTGGAGTTCTGCTCTTCAATCAGCTCAATTTGAGAGAATGTGACTCGTAACTTGAGTGCGATTGAAAGAAGGTCGACTACCTCCTTGGTTACCTTGCCCGTCCTCGTCACATTTTTGATGGCATTTTTATCATTGCGATAGCTGCTCTTGAGTTTCCCAGCACCTCGATACACTTGCGAGAAACGTTGAATCAACGAAGCCAGATCTAATTTCAGCACGTCATCAGTAAACACTGGCTCAATTTGGGCTTTCAGGTCCCAGTATTCTCCCACCAATTTCTTTATCCGAGTTTCCACATGTCTGAGTTCACTCAGTAATCCATTGTCGAGCCATTGGGACTCTGTCCTATGAGGACTTCGTGAAAGCATTAGCAATTGAGCAACCTGAATTGTCCGCTTTAATGTCGGTTCCTGATCACGCAACCCCAATTCCCTGGCAATGTGAACTGCCGTTTCAGACCACAAGGCAATCTTTTCGACACTAGAACTGATAACCTCGAGGGATTTAGAAAGGGCTTCTAAGGTTGACGCTTCTGTTAAAACGAAACCAGCATCAATCGAAGAAAGTTCTTCTAAGGCATTTTGGAATGATTGACCTGTGTCGGAACTCACCAATTGCCAGAGTTGAGTTACGTCACTCAGCTGTTTCTCTGTGGCGAAGTACCGCTCAGAAAGGTCCTTAAGCAGATCAATCAAAGAAGCGACGCTGTGAAGATCTGAAGTCGATAGCCATAGTGGAAACACATAACCGGGTTTCGTGCTTAGGTGCACTAGCAGGTCTGAAAGCTGTCTTGCGCTTGTCGTCGAACTTGCTAGCCATATTCCAATTTCTTCAGAAGCTGCTGCCGAAAAATCTTTCAGTACATCAAGGGCTTGGGTCAACTTGTCGATCTCGGCGCTAACTTCGTTCTGACGGCTACGCAATTGCTCTGGTTCGGCTAAATCACGCCATACGAAGCTTTCCCCACGTTCAATTGGGTCCCAACTGCGTGAAAGGCGTTCCGAAGCGTCATAGATTCTTGCAAATCTGTCAGCATCGAGGCCTCCATCTATGCCGGCAATTATTGGAGCGATTGGGATGCCTTCGCCGCCTAACTGTGAGATTGTGCCGATTACGAAGTGCACAGATTTTTGCAGAGGCTCGCGAATTGAGTTCATCGCTGTCGCATAGGAACTCAATTCACGCCGCCGAAACAGCAGCCTCTTGATTGCGGCTTCGTCCATTACCGAAGGCGGTTTAGGAATCTGATCTATTCCAGCTCCGAGTGCCTTGGCCACTTCCCTTCGCGTGGCCTTATGGGAATGCAATTCTAAAACGTAGTCCGCTAGGCCCGCTTCTTTTAATCGGGAGTAAACAACGTCAAGGGCGGCTGCCTTCTCACTGACAAACAGTACAGTCTTACCAAGGTAAATAATCTCGGCTATTATATTTGCAATCGTCTGGCTCTTGCCGGTTCCAGGTGGGCCATCCATTACAAAACTGCGACCTTCGCGAGCCGCAACAATGCATTGAAGCTGGCTCGAATCGGCGTCCAGAATATTTACCAGCTGTTCTGGCGGTGCTTTTTTATCCAGCTCTTCAGGTAAAACCGGATCGAATGCATACCTATTTGAATCAACTGAGGTATCATCTGCTATTGCTGATATTATCTCGTGGTCTACGATTTTGTCTAAGTTGTCGACCAGATCTCGATACATAACTTCTTTAGCAAACGTGAACGATGACAATACGATCTTGGAATCGACCGACCACTTATGACCTGCAGCTAGGTCAGATAGTTCTCTAAAGAATCGATCGATATCGTCTTCGTTGTTGGGATCATAAACGGGAATCTCGACTCCGAATTCTTTTTTGAGTTTCACCGATAGAACTGGGTTCACAACTAAATCGTCTTCAGTTTGTCGAAGCCGAAATGGTTCCGACGGGGATTCGCGCTCTAAAGTGACCGGAATTAGAACTAAAGGACTTGACACTTTGCTGGTATCTTCTGGCCAGTTCCATGTCAAGAATCCGACGGCCAGGTAGAGCACCCACAATCCCTTGTCCATGAATTCTTGATTTGATAGTCTCTCTAACGATCGAAGCGACCTATTTACTGAGCTCCTATCGCCTTTATTGGTTATCAGCTCATACTGAGATCTAAGACTTGCAAATTGCTTGTGCACCATATCCGTGAAGTCGATCGAAGATGCCTTACCAGTTTGTACATTCGCTTGTTTGCTAGTTAGGCTAAGTCCATCATCAGATTCATTAGAAACATCAGAGTCGCTGACTTCTTCTGGTAGGTAGAAAGTCCAGAACTTTCCATCTTTTAACCTGTCTACTACCACTACCCAAGAAGGATCTATGATCTCTAGAGTTGTCAACTTGCTGTAGCGAAAATTTAGGAGCTTGTTCCGGCGTGTAAGATCGATAAGATTTTCAGTCCATTGAACGACTTGCTGGCGAACGCGGTAGCGATCAGTCTGAGACCGGTTACTCATCAACCTCACTCCTCTCAACATGCGCTGTCATCTCACCAAAACGATGAGAGTATCCTGCGAATCAGGCTTACTAAACTACCAATAGCCACATAACAACTCAACAGCGATGCCAAATATGCTTTTAAGGATAGCCAAAGCAATTATTGGTTCAGGTATTTTAGAGGCTCGACACAGACGATAGATTCGACCAGGCTTCACAATTCGTATGTCTGTTACTGAATCCAAAGACCGCCATTTATGCCTTATCTGTTATTAACTGGGATGGAATGATAAGGACCACCTCCCATTTTCGGGCTGGTAG
>JAKBSX010000620.1 GCA_021844725.1 Actinomycetes bacterium
ACGCCGAAGATGGTGGCTAATGGGAATAGGTAGCGTATTCCTCTCAATTGCCGTAAGTATGCTGATAGGCGGCCAACTCAAGGTGCCTTTGCCACCTAATTTTGGCTTGGCCATTACGTGAAAAGATGGAGGTGCAGTTAGTGGACGTGTGGTCGGGAAAGCTGGGGGCTCGAACGCAGATGGTTTCGAGTGATTGCCCACTGTCAACTTCACTTCAGTCATCTAGTTAACTCCGGATTTTTAGTATCAGTCGTAGTAATTGCATAGGCTTCCCTTCACGGATATATCATGTCACTAATGTTATTGCTTGCTGCCGCCATCATTGCTTTCACATCAAATCTCGATAACCTTGGCTTTGGACTTGCCTACGGAATGCGTTCGATACATATATCACTTGTACCAAACTCGATAATAGCCTCGCTCACGATGTTGGCCACGGGGCTTTCTATGTATCTAGGTAGCAAATTCACCTACGTCATCCCCACATACATCGTAAATGTTTCTGCAGGTATAGCTATTATGGGCGTCGGAGTATTTACAGTACTTGGCATGGAGTGGATCCCAAACTTCCGCGTGGCATTTACAAGAAAGATGACTCCACACCTCCCAGGACCAGGGAACCTCGGATGGCTGTGCATGAATTCGCGAAATTGTCGAGTGATCTCGCCCCGAGAAGCCATCGTCGTAGGAGTCGCATTAAGTTGCAATAATGTCGTGACCGGTGTGGCTAGCGGTGCTTCGGGAATCCCGATAGGCGTTACTACCGTCCTAGCTGGGGTGTTCTCGCTAGTTTGCGTAGGGGGCGGCTCCCAGCTGGGTTTGGTTGCAGGCGCAAGGGTATTTGGAAAGGCCGCACCCTTGGTAGCCGGAGTACTTCTAATCGCCATTGGACTCTGGATTGCTATAGCATGACATCGAAAAATTGTTCGGTATTTTATTGTCGAATGACCTTATGTATCTGTAAATGCGCACCAAAAACGATAAGTGCATCGTCTAAATTTCTCCTTTCTGGCCCCTTTTGTTGCGTGTAAGACGGATCAAGGGAGGCACGGCAACAGCGCACAATGTAATGACGTAAATTCCGAGGCTAACATTGCTCCTTACCAAAACACCCAAATGTCCATTTGAACTTATCAACGCCTGGCGAAAGCTTTCTTCAAGAGTAGGCCCTAGTACTAACCCGAGAATTACCACTGCTCTGTCAAGTCCAACTGAATCAAGTAGCAAGCCAAGGACCCCACTCCCCGCCATAATCAATACGTCTGACCAACTATTATTAAGCGCGAACACGCCAACAATCATCATGAGAAGCATGACAGCAGCAAGGTACGGCCCTGGAATTCGTAGAATCCTCACCCATATGTTTACACCAGGTACGTTCAGAATCAGGAGGACGATGTTCGCTAAAAGCATCGCTCCGATTAGCCCCCAGAATGTCCCGGGATGGAATTTGATGAGGGTCGGGCCAGGTTGCAAACCTTTTAGCACAAAACCAGCGAAAAGAACCGCAGTAACGGGTGTGAACGGGAGTCCAAGAACCATCAAAGGTCCAAGTGTGGCTCCCACTGCACAATCGTCAGCAGCTTTTGGGCCAGCAACTCCGGTGATTAGATCAGAATCTTCATTGCGTCCACGTCTCAGAATGTTCTCGACTTTATACGACGCGTAACTAGCCAATACAAGTGCGGGTCCGGGAAGGCTCCCAAAGACGAAACCCACTACGCTACCACGTAGTGAAGCAGGTAACGAGCGCATCCATTCTGAACGTTTAGGTATCAATTCTCGTAGCTTAATTTTTTGCACTTTCGTAATGCCTCCGCTAGCCGCGTAGGCTCGGCGTATTACCTCTGCCACGCCGAAAAACCCCACGGCGATAGGTACGACACTTATCCCATGTTGCAACGTAATAGTACCCATTGTAAATCGCTGTACGCCATTGACTGGGTCCAGGCCGACGGTTGAAAAGGCGACGCCGAGTCCAACTGCAACAAGCGCATTTCCCCATGAGGGAGAGCTAAATCGCGACATGATTAGAAGTCCAAAGATACTTATCGCAAGGAATTCCGCTGGGCCGAATCTAAGAGCAAAGTTGCTTACCCACGGAGCGATTATCGCTAAACCAAATAGTCCTAACATTCCACCTATAAAAGAAGAAGCTGCAGCCACAATAATGGCTGCACCACCACGCCCTCGGCGCGTTAACTGATATCCGTCTCTAGCCAGAACTACTGAAGGTGGTTCGCTTGGCATGTTCATCAGAATCGCGCTGACAGACGAGCCATACTGAGTTCCGTAATATAGAGCAGCGAGAAATATCAAACCAGGGAGAGGTCCAAGAAGGATCGACACTGGCAGAAGTAGACCGATGGCCGCAGTAGGTGCCATTCCGGGAATTACTCCAACAACAGTCCCCAGAAGGCATCCAAGCACTCCCGGCCACAGGTTGTTCGCCTGAAACGCACTCAAAAACCCGCCAAGCAAGCCAGTCACGCCAAACAATCCTTTCGAAATGATCAGCCAAAATTAGGTGGCAAAGGCACCTTGAGTTGGCCGCCTATCAGCATACTTACGGCAATTGAGAGGAATACGCTACCTATTCCCATTAGCCACCATCTTCGGCCGCCAGTTACTGCCATCACGAGGAACGCAAATAAAGTGGCCGTGGGCAAAAAACCGAAAAGTGGTGCAACGTAGACAAAGGCTACAATCGACACTGGAATTGTTACGGCTTGCAAGAATCGTGATAAACCCTGTTTTCGATCGTCCTCCGTTGATGACAAAGTTTCCTTTGCTGTCTCCACTTCCAATTTGCCGAGTGACTCAGAATTGTCAAGCGTAAACGGAACAGATCCGGATGCTTTTGTACCGAACCGACCTCTGATACCCGAGATAACCAATATAACTATTCCTGCA
>JAKBSX010000621.1 GCA_021844725.1 Actinomycetes bacterium
GAACCGATCATTTTGGAGCGCTTGCACTTTTATCTAGTATTTCAGCCAGATCTATAGCTGGTACGGGAGGAGAAAAAAGATAGCCTTGGCCATACTTGTATCCTAAGTTCTTGAGCATCTCGCACTGGATCCTGGTTTCGATGCCCTCGGCCACTACCATCACGTCAAGACTCTTCCCTATTGTTATGATTGCCCCAAGTAGATCCTCGCCGTTAGGAACTTCCTGCGCCTGTTTCACAAAGGATCGGTCGACCTTGAGTATCTGTGGCTTGAGCAGTGTGAAATACGAAAGTGAAGAATAGCCGGTGCCGAAGTCGTCAATTGCAAGTGCTATACCAATCTCCCGTAGACGAGCGACGATCCTGACAGCCGAGCCAATGTCTCTGATAGCAGATCCTTCCGTTATTTCAAGCACCAGGCGATCAGGGTTAAGCTCGTGTATTTCAAGGGTTTCAGTGATTCGCCTGAATAGTTGGGGATCGTAGAATTGGCGAGGCGAGAGATTGACCGTTACGTAAGGCCGCTGATCCGGATTAGTAGCTTGGCACCAAGATGCGGCCTCCCGAACAGCAGTACGGAGGGCAAGATAACCAAGTTCGAATATTAAGTCACTCTGCTCGGCAAGAGGGATAAAGACGTCGGGAGAGACAGAACCCCATCCTGGACGGCTCCAGCGCATAAGCGCTTCAAAACCTTTTATCGCACCGGTTTCTATCTCCACAATCGGCTGATAGTGCATCGAGATCGCATCTGATGCCAATGACTGTCGTAGATCTTGAACTAGTTCTCGGCGCTTGGTCACTCGGTTATACATTTCTGGGAGAAAGAGCGTCAAGCTGTCCTTACCCTGCTGCTTGGCTTCATACATTGCAGTATCGGCGCTCCGCAGGAGGTCCTCGCAGTCTTCTCCTCCTAAGCAGGTAGCAACTCCTATGCTCGCGCTTATATGGATCGCGTCGGAAAATTCTTCGTTTAAGAGAAAGGGCTCGTCAAATGAGTCAAGAATACGCCTTGCGATCCCTTCAGCCTCTTCCGGTCCGGAAAGCCCTTCGCAGAGGTAAACGAATTCGTCACCTCCTAAGCGACACAATGTGTCACCAGACCGTGTTACCTGCTCTAGTCGTCGGGCAACTTCAACTAGAAGGCTATCGCCTATCTGGTGGCCCATAGTGTCATTTACATCCTTGAAATCATCTAGGTCAATTAGTTGTACTGCCATCCATGCACGTTCCCGTTTAGCCTTCAATACCGCCTGGTCAAGACGGTCCTCGAGCAGCAGGCGATTAGCAAGACCTGTTAGTGGGTCGTGAAGCGCCTGCTGAGAAAGTTTGGCCAACAGCGAGCGCTCTTCTGTGACGTCCCTCAGAGAGTTGATGAAATAAAGTGGTTCGCCTAGTTCGTTGCGAGCGAGTGACTTTGACACCTCGGCACAAACGGTGTGCCCATCCCTGTGGCGATATCGTTTTGTGTAAACAGCTCGCGATTCCTCACCTGCCAATATCCGTATAGCGGCATTTTCAGAGACACTAAGGTCAGCCGACAATGTGAAATTGGCAGAAAATTGGCCGATAATTTCTTCGCTAGAATATCCGAGCATCTCGCAATAGGAGTCGTTGGCAGATATTATACGACCACTAATATCGGTAACAGTCATACCAGAAACATTGTTCAAAAAGGCATGCTGGAAACGCTGCTCCATCTCACGGCGGGCAATTTCGGCTTCCCACAGCGTCGTGTCATCAGCGATCCTAGCGATTACCCAAGGTTCTCTATTTTCCCCCTGGTAAGTAGAAAGAGAGATATTGACGTGTAGTTCAATCTCATCTTTGCTCAGCAGTGTAACACACATTCCAGAGACGAAAGATCGATATTTCGGTACCTCGGTGTACGCTTGGCGCTCTCTTTTATGAGCATTGCGCCGACTTATAGGTACTAGCACCTCGACAGGTTGTCCTACGAGTTCGTCACTTCTGTAACCACTCAGGGCCTCCAGGGAAGAGTTCACGTAACGGATCACACCCTCATCGTCGACTAAGGCAATTCCGTCCGCGAGTCTGTCAAGTAGGTGCTCCCCAAAAAGAGGGTGTCCTTTGTAGTAGCTGGCGGTTTTGTCATGCTCAGCCGCAATTAGAAAGGCTCGGTTAGCGTGATCTTTTTCAAAGAAGTAACCAATTAAGACGCTCGCAACCCCGACCGCAGTCAAGGTGCTCCATGCTCCCCAGAGTTCTGTTGCGGTATGGGGAAGGAATAGCTCTTGCGGAATAGAAACAGCAAATACCTCGAATGCAATTGCTAACGATCCCCTTAGTCCGAAGAAGTTGCCTGTAAAGACCAAAGGGACAAAGAAGAGCAGGATCCACACGAAGCCAGGTATAGGGATCAGACCATGATCCTGGGCGAAATCAGCACCAAGATGCACCACAATGACTACCGCTACAATCACCTGGGCAAGCCAGAATCGACGATCGGAAAACGGAGGATACAGAAGGTCTCTACCTAAGTTCTTACTAACGATGTCTGTTTGCATAATTGTTCACACAAATCTCCCCAAATTTGCTTAGTTTTGTCGCGGTCCATATGAATGAGACGGCTAGGTACCTATTTCGCACCACTTGTACTTTCAAGATTCATTGCCTCAATGAAGATTGATCCAAACCCAAGAAGGCCATCTTCGGCCCGTATTGGGCCGTGCCTACCCGAAAACAACTGGGGTACATCGAGAAATTGCACAATGCAAGTTCTCGTGCTAAGGCATGGCATCTCACCCGGAAAATCACCAACTTTGCCGCCGATCATGCCCGAACCAGTGTTTGACCGATACTGCGGCAGAAAATAAGACCAGATGTGCAGATCCTCCCGAAATCACAGTTTCCAGAGGTCCTAGAGGCGATGTGGATAGT
>JAKBSX010000622.1 GCA_021844725.1 Actinomycetes bacterium
TTTAGTTTCTGGCGCGAGCAAGATCGCGATCACGAGCGCTAGCAGCTTTGAGGTTAGCAGGTCGTCTTCTAACCTTTTAGGCGGGAACCCTGCACCGATAGCTAAAGGACCATTTGTTGTTGCGGCCGCGGAGAAGATTGGAAGGGGAACCGTGCTGGTGATAGGGTCGTCGGCGTTCTTCACAAACCCGGTAGCGGGGATCGCTGACAACGGTGCGCTAGTTTCGGACCTGCTTTCGAACGCGAGCGTTTACGTTGATGTTTCGCACTGGCCGGTGAATACGGCTGGCTCGCTCAAGGCTCTGATCGCTTCGGTGTATTCGCGCCTGTCGCAATATCCGCTGAACTATCTGCTGACGCTCTTGTTTGTCGGAGTGTCCCTCGTGCTGCTGCCTACGTTCTCCGATATGGGAGCTTTCAAAGAAAGGAATTACGAAAAGGCGGATACGGCGTACGATGAAAGAATCGTGAGTAGAGTGAGGAAAGACAGGGAAAGATACGGCGTTGATCCGGGCAAGGAATGATTGCTCAAGATCTGAAGTACGTTCTGCTCGCAAAAGTCCCGAAAGGAGTTTCGACTTATTGATTTTCGACATTTCTGCGCTTGTTCAAATGATAAGAAATAGTGAAGACTTTGCAGAAGTATCGATTTCGGTAATCACTCTAATAGAAGTCTTGCGCTGGATAGAAAATGAGCAAAAACGGTTGAAATCGAATGCGTTGATTGAAGAGGCTTTTGAAGTACTGGATGTCGACAAAGAAGTAGCCTTGGCATATCTCAAGCTGCACTTTGAATTGAAGAAGAGGGACAAAATTGTTTCCGACGCGGATGCGTTGATAGCTGCGACCGCTCATGCGAGGAATGAAACCTTGTCAACGCTGGACAAAGATTTTCAAAAGTTCGAACCTGTGGTCAAAGTAAAGCTATTAGCTTCGTCAAAGTGATGAAAAACGAAACGTCCCAGAGAAAGAGAACCTCCAGGTTGGCTGCGGCCGGTGGAGATAATCCTCGGGATTCTCTCGATCAGCGTGGCGCTCGTCGTTTTTCTTACTCCCGATCACAGTATGCGAACGCTCGTCTCACTGCTATCTTTCTCGGTCGTGTTTTACGCCATTAGGCTCGTGATTGAGGGCGGAGTGGTCAAGTTCCCCCCGGCGTACAGGGTGGCTGGGGTGGTAGGCGGAGTTTTCATAGGCGCGATCGCTCTGATCAACGTCGACGACCCGGGTCTCAGGTTCGCGACGCTCGTCCCACTGCTGGCTTCAGCTCTTGCGATAAATGGGATAAACAGTCTCGCTAACAGCCTCAACCCGGAACGCCCCAAGTGGTCCAGAGCATCAGTTTTCATCGTGGGTGCGATGACGCTCGTGCTCTCGGGAATCGCGCTAGCTTTTCCTGAATTGTCTCGGATAACTCTCGTGGGAATACTGACCATCACGATCGTCATCAACGGGGTGGAGAGCATCATTTCTGGGATCAGACCCAGCAGCCCGAAACAGATCGCCCTGATCAAGCTTGTCGCGTTCGCAATATTTTACGGATTCCTCGTGGTCAACTGGATAGACCTTTACGGAAGCGGGGCGCCCGGATACCACATCTGGCTCATACTTACTTACCTCGCGCCGTTCGATGTTCTTCTCGTGTTCCAGGGGTTGAAGGACTGGCAGCTCGCGCTCAGCTTGGGGCTGATCGTTTCGCTCGTGAACGACCTCGACTACTACATCACTGGGAACCTCTTCTTCGGGTTCCACGTCAACCTGATTACCTGGCTCGCAGGACAGCTGGGCCTTGAGGGGAGCAAAGTTCTTTTCAACTTCGAGGGCGGGTTCTTCACGATCCCGGTCACTTCGTACCTGATGGGGTTCACGATTTATGCTCGGTTTGTCGTCGTCGCGTTGATACTTTACCAGTGGTGGAAGTCGCCCTGGAAGCTGAAAGCCTGAGATTCTCACTCTCGTTTAATCGACTCTTCCGTCTTTGATCGAGTGATCTTCTCGCGCGGCTTGGTCAGGAGTAGCGTTGTGCGATCAAAGCTATTCTGGGCAATTGTTGAAAGATAACCAAGGTGCTTGAGCTGTTCCTCGATTTGCTTTTCCTGTTCGATCGAAAGAGTCGCTTGCGTTCCAGTACTTTGACAATTCGTGGTCGGATATTTCGCCTGATCGTTCTTCGATTGTGCCACTGTCTAAGTTGATTATTGCACTGCCTTGACTACCGAACACTTTCACTCTTCCCGTGTAATTCTTCAGGAACAGTTCCTTCTATTCGCTGGTCAAAGCATACTTGGACATATCTGATATCGGTCCAAGCTCTCCACGGTGACCGTGTCCGAGAAGAGGTCTTCCACTTGCTTTCCCTCGGCATATTTGATTAGGGAGGGAATCTTTGAGAGGCTCAGTTACTTCTTGTCCTGGCTTGGCGGAGTGCAACCCTTTGGAAATTTTACGTGAAATGGTACTCTGAGGAGCTCCTCGGATGGCTTTCGGGTAGGCATAAACAAGATGCCATCGCACAGATCTAGAATCATAATATGCTGTGAACGATTATCTTCCTTTTCTTGGCCTCTTCTCTCAGCGCCAGGTCGTCTGTCGTCAGGGATTGGTTAGTGCTCAGTGCGCAGGACAGGTACGCCGCGTCATAGAACGTAAGTTTGGATTCCCTGCACAACCGTGATATGCGCTCGGAACCAAGTTTCTGGAAATTCATAACAGTCATGAGATCGCTTAACCCGTCAAGCACACCGATCATGGTTACCAGTGATGCTTCATCTATTAGGCCTCTGCGAAACTCTTTGAGCAGGGCGTTTCCAATTTCATAAAAGGCCAAGTCGAGTGTTGAAGAATTCTTGAGCGGCTCGATACTCTTTCTCTTCAAAGATATGTAAATCGAGCTTGCAT
>JAKBSX010000024.1 GCA_021844725.1 Actinomycetes bacterium
ATCAGTGGAAATTCTTATCATTTTTGCTGAGATCTCTGAGGCCAAGCCTTCTCGAGCCTTGTAACCGCACTGGAACGACGGTTAGGGGTTGGCACTGTTGTCCGGTCGGATGACGTTAATGGAAATGAAGTCTCAGGAGTAGCGACCACACTAAATAGTGAATGCTTTAGCTTTGTAGCATTATTCACCGACGAAGGTGAGATAGTGAGCTTAGCCTTGGAAGATAACTGACTTCCAAAGATTAGAATCCTGGGTTCTGTCTAATTGATCCGTCTCAGGTAATCCTATCTTTCGCTTCAAATCGGCTTGCTTCAACTGAATTAATCCGACAGCGCCCTTTTTCGTGACTCTTCCAAAGCAGAAATCATTTCAATATTTGCCCTACCCTGGCTTGGGCTCTCCAGCTTGAGCTGAAATCCTGCCATTGCTGCCAGCGTGGATGCGGTACTAGTCTCAAGCGCCTCCAGGTCATAGCCACCTTCAAGCATCGCCACCACGTTGGCAGTCGGCGCCAACTGCTTGATCCAGAGAGTCAGCATCCCAAAATCAGCGGAGGTGAGTCCCAACTCAGTAAGGGGATCTTGTCGATGGGCATCGAATCCGGACGATAAGAGTATCCAGGTTGGAGCGAAGCTCTCTATAACCGGAGCGGCAATTCGATCCAACCCCTCCATATATGAAGCCACAACGGTGTTGGCATGAAACGGGAGATTGAGTGTGTAACCTTTACCCTCCCCTTTGCCTACCTCACGGGCCCTCCCTGTCCCTGGATAGAGAGGATATTGATGGGTAGAAACATAGAGAACTTTGGAACTTTCAAAAAATATCTCCTGAGTCCCATTCCCATGATGGGCATCGAAATCGAATACAAGCACCCGCTCACCACGGGAGACTAGTTCAGCAGACAGCACCGCAATATTGTTGAGCAAGCAGAACCCCATGGCTCTGTCACTTACCGCATGATGACCCGGAGGTCGCACTGCAAGAAAGGCCGCGTCTGCCTCGCCGGCGTAAATCCTTCTGGCTGCATCCAGACCAGCTCCAGCTGCTAAAAGGGCAGCCTCCCAAGAGGCCTCGGTTGCCATAGTATCCGGGTCGAGCATCCCTCCGCCCATAAGGCAAAATCGCTTCAGGGCTTCTATATATGAGGGCTGATGGACTCTACTAAGCTCTTCGACAGTCGCCTGAGTAGGTTGGAATACTTGTACAAGTTCTTTTATCCCACTCAACTCGATTCCCTTAAACACCGCTTGAAGCCGCTGAGGTGAATCAGGGTGTACGGTTCCGGAATCGTGCTCTACATACTTAGGGTGTGTCCCAAATAAAATAACCATTTAGTCATATTCTACAGTACTTACCGTCGGGTTGATTGCCGAATGACCCAGCGGCATTCCTTAGAACAGGAAACAAAATTGGAAACTAGATCGCCTGAAATAATACAGGCCGGCAGCCAACATATCAGGATAAGTCCCTGGAAATCGCACGACTCTTCAGCGCTACTCACGCCTTTGACTGCGTTCGAACCTATAAAATCTGAAACGATTCTGGCTGGTATCGAAAAATCCAGGTCTATCGGATATAAAACAATCTATACCAGCGCTCTGATAGAGAGCGAAACAGTGGCCTTTGTCAATTTGGGTTTCCGCCTAAAGGAACAACTCTATGTTCTGCAACGAACCACCGCAGCTGCCGAAACTGCTGCCAGGGAAAAGGTACGTTTGAAAAAGCCAAGCGAAACAGATCTAACCGAGGTGGCGAATCTCGACAAACTTTGCTTTGACGATTTTTGGACCATGGACGTCAACGCCCTACTTGAGGCAGAAAGCGCAACTTCTAGATCGCGATTCCGTATCGCCACTTCTAAATTAGCCGGTAACCACGAGCAAATAGTTGGATATGCAATCACCGGTTTAGGCAATAAAAAGGGTTACCTGCAACGCCTGGCTGTTCATCCCGAATTTCAAAGTAGAGGAATTGGACAGCTGCTGGTCGCTGATGGACTTGAGTGGCTGAGATTTTGGAGATCCAACCAAATATTTGTCAACACTCAGATCAAAAATGACAAAGCATTAAATTTTTACCTCAAGATTGGCTTCATTCTTCTCCATGAAAGGCTGAATATCCTGGAATATGAACTGAATTCCTGAGAATCCATAGTTGAAACCAAATAGAAAAAGAGTATTCTAACTAGCGGTCGATGCCATAGCCGTGTTGAAAAAGTGTTGAAATAGTCAAATAGATACTCGTTGGGTCGTAAGCCAATATGCCAAGATCAAATAAACATCCGAGTCACCGAAGGTCAAGGCGTATACCACCCTGGCGAGGTCCAATGTTTTTGGCATTTCTTGTGATCTTGGTTGGTGTTTTCCTGCTTCGGCAATATCCCTCCGCCAGGTCCAATGTTTCTCACCAAAAAACAACTACAACTACAGTAAAGCCGTCTTCAAATTCCGGAACTACGGATTCAAGTAGCCCGCTATCAATAACCTCCGGTCCCACATGGGTCAGCATGGGAACCCCGGAGACGATAACACTAAATTCCGCTGCACTTAAGAATCAAAGCGGGATAGAGGTTTCGCTTGAGGTATTCCCGAAGATTGAATCGAGATCCCAATTTCAATTTATTTCCAAATATGGAGTCAAATCACTTCCGATAGCATCTTCGCCACCAGTTGATGTAACCCGTCTATCCAAATATTCAACTGGAAACCCCCAGCTTTCGTTTGAAATCTCCGAAACTTCGCAACCCACTACCAGCAAGCAGTCGCCCAACACCAGCTTTATACAGATCCCCTATTGTTCGCCCAACTGTGCCGGGGTTTATCCCCTGCTGGCAGTGTTTGTGAAAAACTCTCAGGTCATACATACCGCTCTTACGAGGATCGCCCTTGAATCAAGCACTAAGGTGACAAAGCCGCTCAATTTCGCGATGGTGGTGCAAGCCCCTTTTAGCGGCAATACAAACAATGACCTAAAATCGCTTGCACTTATAACAGCTGATCTGCAGGCCAATCCTTTAGCAAATGTTACTGTCGATATCCCTGGAATCGTACTTGAGGAAGCACTAAGTTCTTCCGTGCCCACCAATAAGTCCACAATATCTCAGCTCGTGTCCTGGGCCGCACTGCCAAACCATCAAATAATCACTTCAGGATTTGTACCCATAAACTTTCCCCGGCTGGTTTCATCCGGACTCTCAGGCCTTATCAAACAGGATCTATCGGAAGGAACCAAGTTCTCAAATCAGTTACTCAGAAAAAATACCACCACACCTGGCCCTATAGTAATCAACGGTGGTCTTAGTAATACATCTGCGTCACTGCTAGCGAATAACGGTGTATCAAAAATACTGCTGGGACAGAAATATTTTGCACCATTTAACCAAAAATTCTCACTATCACAGCCTTTTCTCATTGAAGACAATCAGAATTCTGCGCTGGAAGTTCTCTCCTCGGACAGTGAGCTGCGCAGTGATCTATCCGCTGGGGCCATCCCCTACACTTCCGCCAATCAGATCTCTACCGATTTGGCGCAGATCTACTTTGATCAACCCAATGACATCTCTGAGCGAGTGGTTAGCACGTTGTTTCGAGTTAGCTCCCCTCAGCAAGCTTCCAACCTCAATGCAGCACTCAATGACATAACTAGTTCCCCATTTGTTCACACCACTGATCTGCAAAATGCTTTTTCCCTGATTCCAACCAGCTCGCTGCAGATCGGGAAATTAGGTAATCCGGCAGCATCAAGAGCTATAGATGTCAGTCGGTTCAAGTCGATCTCATCTGACGTCTCTGCTCTTGATTCCTCGCTAGGCAAATCGACTCTTCTATCTCAGGCTCAGACCTCGCTCATGGCCTCGCTTGCTTCATCTATCTCAAGTTCAAAATCTCAGCAGTTCCTGAACTCAAGTCAGGCCACCATCTCGCAAATTTCAAGCATGCTGTCACTGGCAGCTAACAAATCCTTCACAGTGACTTCAAGAAACGTAAAATTGCCAATTGCTATTTCCTCCCAGCTTAAGGTTCCATTCAAAGGGGTATTGGTTATAAAATCTGATAGGTTGTCATTTCCAAACGGAAACACCGTACCTGTGGTGGTCAGTGGCCCAAATACTACGTTGTCAATTCCTATCTATGCAGAGACCTTAGGGATTTACCTAATTTCCGCAAAGTTGTTTACCACAAACGGCAAATTGGTAGTTGCCCATACCTCTATAGAAATTCGCTCAACGGCCTTTTCACTTGTGAGCATCATCCTCACCCTTGGGGCATTCTTAATTCTCGCACTATGGTGGATCCAATCATTTAGAAAGGGCCACAGAAGAAATAGGCGGCTAGTGAGTGAAAGTAAGTGAGCGGAATCAGCGGAATTAATAAATCCAACTTTCGGCAACTGCTCGGATCAACCAAAGTCAATGCATTGGCTATGGCTTCCGGTACCTTTGTTTCACGTGTCACCGGCCTTTTGCGTCTTCTCGCGCTGGCCTATGCGCTTGGAATAGGTCCGTTCTCCGACTCATTTAATCTGGCCAACAATACTCCTAACATTATCTACGATCTGCTACTCGGAGGTGTCATCTCAGCCTCGATACTGCCAGTCTTTGTAGGTCACCTGGCCAAAGAGGACAAAAAGAGCGCCTGGAAATCAATATCGGTAGTACTCAGCGTCGGAATCGTACTGCTGGTAGTTGGAACGGTAGTCTTTGAACTGGTAGCACCACTAATAATCCATCTTTATCTCATAGTAAACCATTCAAGTATCGCGCCCCAGCAGCAAAGGATTGCCACCCTGCTTCTCAGATTCTTCGCTCCACAACTGTTTTTCTATGGATTTATCGCAATAATAACTGCAATTTTGAATGCCCGATCTGTCTTTGCCCCGCCCGCTTATGCCCCGGTAATAAACAACCTTGTAGCCATATTGGTATTTTTGGCTTTTTCACAAACAAGGAAATCGCTTGCCCTCGGTCAAATTCATGCTCTTTCATTGCCGATACTGCTCCTTGGAATCGGTACCACGGCTGGCGTGGCGCTTCAAGCCCTCTACCTGATTCCATATCTTAAAAAAGCCGGCGCCAGATTAAGTTTTAATCCCGACTTTCGACACAAAGCGGTCCGAGAAATTAGGGCAATATCCGGTTGGGCTGTCGGATTTGTGATGGCCAATCAGATTGCTCTGTTCACTATTTTGGCAATCGCAGACGGTTCAAAACCAGGTACCGTCACCGCCTATTCTTACGGATACATATTTTTTCAGCTCCCCTACGGAATCGCCGCGTACTCAATAATGACTGCAATAATGCCAGATCTTGCTCGTAGTTATGGAATCAATCAGATCGAACGGTACAAGACTCAGCTGGGCAAAGGATTGCGCTCTTCAGTATCGGTGATGATTCCTTCAGCTTTTGCCTATCTGGCAATTGCTAGGCCTCTGCTTACTCTACTGTTAGCCCATGGGGCAGCCAATATTGCAGGAGCCGATTTGACCTCTAGAACTCTTGGAGGATTTGCCGTGGGGTTGCCAGGCTTTGCCGGCTACTTAGGCGTAGTACAAGCGTATCAGTCAATTAAAGATACCAAAATCGTTTTTTTTCTCTACCTGGTTGAAAATGGGCTCAACATTGTGCTGGCAATAATACTTGATCACCTTTTTGGCGCATTCGGCTTGGCACTATCATTGTCACTGGCTTACTCGCTTGCATTTCTGGTAGGTTTAGCCACTCTTATAAGACGCGATCTTGCACCTAACCTGAGAATGTTGTTCAAACCCTGGTTTAATTCCATTGCCGCGTCAGTGGCTATGTACGCTGCAATGCGGATATTAATCTCTAAAATTGGAGTTTCAACCGGACTACATTTGTTATTGCAGCTATTGTTGGAAACTGCAGTCGGTGGAGTAGTGTTTATCGCTGTAACTATATTAGGCAGCCATATCGATTCGCTGGGAGACGGGAACGCTAAATGAGCGTAAAAATTGTATTGGATTCAGGTGGCGATACACCACCTGAACTCGCGCGAAAATATAATTTGGCGATTGTTCCGCTAAAAATTCGATTTGGATCTGAAGAATTCATCGATACCGTAAATCTCACTACCGATCAGTTCTGGCAGAAGTGCCAAGAATCCGAAGATTTTCCTCAAACCGCCGCTCCTTCATCCGGTGACTTTCAATCCTCATTCCTCGAAGCAAAACAAGCTGGTCATGATCAGGTAATTTGCATCACCTTATCGTCGGAGCTATCGGCTACCTATCAGTCAGCAACCCTAGCCGCAAGGGAAGTTGCAAATGAAATAGAGGCCGAGGTAATCGACTCAAGATTAGCCACCTTTGCTATGGGTACCTTGGCCATCAACGCCGCTATTGAGGCAGAAAAAGGTGCTGACTTAAAAACGATCGCAACTTTAATAAAATCCCAGATTCCCAGGATGCACGCATTCGGCGCCCTTGACACCTTGGACAACTTACGTAAAGGGGGAAGAATTGGAACTGCGCAGGCCTTATTTGGCTCGCTGCTCTCATTCAAACCAATCATCAATGTGGCAAATGGTACGATTGAAGCAGAGTCAAAGCAAAGGACCCGTTCCAAAGCACTCGCCTATTTGATCGAAAAAACTCAAAGCTTCGGATCAGTCACAGATCTTGCGATAATCCATGCCAATGCCCCCGATGTGGATGACTTTGTTGACCGAATCAAATCCCAAACAGGCATAGATCAGATTACCATAGCCAAAATTGGTCCCGTAATCGGAAGTCATGCAGGTCCACGGACGATGGGAGTCATACTTAGAACTCTTGACTAGGGTATGGATAGAGATTTTTTAAATTTGTGCAATGGTCAGCGTCAGTTACCAGCTTTCGAGGAGGCTTCAGATGGCATCAATCGAGGATTCGCCGAAAACCCAACTTGATTTTGCCGAGCGCACGGTTGACACCATTGATTCAGTCGTTACGACAATCAGAGAAAAGACCGTTGACCCGTTAGTCAAACTTACAAGAATCGTCGTCTACGGCATCTTGGCTCTCATCGCACTTGTACTGGTAACTGTGTTGGCCTCCATAGCCTTGGTACGGCTTCTGGATGTCTATGCCTTTGGTAATAGAGTGTGGATCTCCTATTTCATAATTGGAGGAATCTTTACCATTGTTGGATTGTTGTTATGGAGTAAGAGAACCAAACACTAAGTCATTGAGGTAATTGTGTCAGAAAAAGTAAAGGTAGCGATCGTCGGATCCGGGCCGGCGGGCCTTACGGCCGCAATCTACACCGCGAGAGCGGATCTCAGTCCAGTAGTGATCGAAGGAGAGCCTTCGTCTACCTCGGATCAACCGGGTGGTCAACTAATGCTCACTACCGAAATTGAAAACTTCCCCGGCTTTGTCAATGGAATCATGGGTCCGGAACTCATGGCGAACTTTAGGGGTCAGGCAGAAAGATTCGGCGCGACGTTCAATACCACCAAAGTATCAAAAGTCGACTTTTCAACCAGACCTTTCAAACTGTGGACGAATACCCAAGAGGGTGAACAACCGGCATACCTAGCTGAATCAGTAATAATTTCTACCGGTGCAAGGTCGCTGCTTCTAAATATTGACCGCGAAACAGAACTCATTGGACACGGAGTATCCACCTGTGCCACCTGTGATGGATTTTTCTTCCGGGACCATGACATTGCCGTTGTCGGTGGTGGCGATTCAGCGCTCGAGGAAGCTTCATTTCTTACTAAATTTGCCAGATCGGTGACTATCATCCATAGACGCAAGGAGCTCCGGGCTTCAAAAATTATGCAGGACCGAGCGTTTGCAAACCCAAAGATATCGTTTATCTGGGATTCAACAGTTACCGAACTTCATGGAGCAAACTCTCTGGAGGCAGTAACGGTCACGAACCAAATAACTGGTGAAAATTCTAAATTGAATGTAACCGGGCTGTTTGTTGCGATCGGACACTCTCCCAACACTGATATATTCAAAGGCCAGATCGATATGGATGACCTCGGTTATATCGTGACCAAAAATGGAACCGCCACCAACGTACCTGGCGTTTTCGCCTGTGGTGATGTTCAAGACCATATTTACCGCCAAGCAATCACTGCAGCTGGATCAGGTTGCATGGCTGCAATCGATCTTGAGAAATGGCTGAAAGATTCTGAGATTTAATAAATCCTCCAAATCAATCGACACCTCATTAAAGGGAGAACTACTATGGCTACAAACATAATTACTGTGGACGACACATCTTTTGACGAACAAGTAATCGCTGCCGATGTCCCAGTACTAGTTGACTTTTGGGCAGAATGGTGTGGCCCATGCAAAATGATAGCCCCCATCTTGGAAGAGATAGCACAGGAGAAGAACGAGAAGCTGTCAATAGCCAAGCTGAACATAGACGACGCCATGAACACAGCGCGCAGATTCGAAGTAATGAGCATTCCAACTTTGATCCTATTCAAAGAAGGAAAACCAGTAGCAAGAATAGTTGGGGCAAAACCCAAGGGACAACTCCTGCAAGACCTGGAACCCCATCTATAATTTTTAGGGTAGATACTTCCACCAACCCCTCATTAGAAATTACACCTAACGATGTAGCCACCGCTACCCGCTTAGAGGCTCTTGGATTCACAAGTGACACTCTCGAGGATAGAATTACGGCTTTCCAACAGTCGCGGGCTTTACCAGTAACAGGCGTCCTAGATGCACATACCTGGAAAACCCTCATAGAAGCTGGATTCAGGCTTGGTGATAGGCTTCTCTATATTCGGCACCCTTTTATGAGGGGCGAAGACATAGCCACTTTACAGAACAAACTGGGCTCGCTGGGTTTTGATGCAGGACGCGTTGACGGCATCTTCGGCCCGGAGACATCAAAAGCGCTTAAGGAATTCCAAAGAAACACAGGTCTTCCTGTTGATGGTATCTGCGGTCCTACGACAGTGGAAGAACTTTCCCGTGTATTTGGAAGATCTGAAACAAATGTGCATTCAGTACGGGAACTCGAACTCATTCGGACCCAAACGAGATCGTTGTCGGAACTTTCTGTGGCAGTGATTCATCAAGGCTTTTTAGACGCTTCAGCCGAACTAATACGAACTACGCTGGCAAGCAATGGAGCACATGTGCAAACCTCTATGCATCCAGACCCATCTAAACTGGCTTCACTTTGCAATGCTCAACAAGCTGACGTCTGTATTCACATTGAAGAACAACCTGGCAAAACTGAAATTCGCTATTATGAAGGGTTTTCTTACTCTTCGTCTTCCGGATTACTACTAGCAAAACTGATCTCGAAGCACATGAAAGCCCCAGAGTGTGACCTTAGGGTCGATGTAGTGGGAATGAATGTGCCAGTATTGCGCGAAACAAAAATGACCGCTGTATCTATTTCGATCCAGGACGCATCTTTTTGGGTCCTACACACATTACGTACTGCAAAAGCTATCAGAGCGGCGCTAGAAGAGTGGACCTCAAGTGACTTTCGTCACCACATCTAGAGTTAATCCACAGAGTTATCCACACCCTGTGCATTAACTTCATACTCACCCTCAACCTGAGTCACTCACCCAATGAATCCGCGAGCATAACCCTGTATATACGCTCTAGGTCTTCAAAGTCTCCAAACTCAATCACTATCTTCCCACGTTGAATCTGTCGATCCTTAGACTGAAATTCCACCCGCACCCTAGTAGCAAAAAGGTCCTCCAGGATCTCCTCGAGTTCAAGCACCGCGGCTGGCTTATCAGTCTTTTTCTTGGAGGCAGCAGAACTTCTAACAGTTGTATTCCCATTCAAAGCAACCTCGACAGACTCTCTTTCCCGCCGAATCTCCTCTTCAACAGTCCTTACAGACAACCCTTCATCAACTATCCTTCTAGCCAGCTTATCTTGAAAGACTCGATCCGGAGAACCCAGTAGCGCCCTGGCATGACCGGCCGAAATAGACCCTTGAGCTATCAAGGTCAAAATACTCGGTGGAAGTTGTAATATCCTAAGCGAATTGGTAATAGCTGTCCGGGATTTACCCATTCGCAGAGCAAGCGTCTCGTGAGTAAGGCCAAAATCATCGATCAATTGTTGATACGCCGAAGCCTCCTCAAGCGGATTTAGATCTTGACGGTGAAGGTTCTCAACCACAGCCTGCTCCAGTGAGGAAAGTTCGTCAGCCCCCTGAACCAGGGCTGGGATTCGATCCAACCCGGCTCGTTTGGCTGCCCGAAACCGCCTTTCACCTGCGATTATCTCATACTGATCCTGGCCAACACTTCTCACTAGAATAGGCTGTAGTACTCCTATTGAAGAAATCGACGCTGATAAAGAATTCAGGCTTTCCTCGTCAAAAGTTTTCCGTGGTTGGAGAGAATTTGGAGAAATAGCAGATAATGGAAGCTCCCGATATACAGAGCTCTCCTCCCCTCTCTCAGCTATAGGAAGTAATGAACCTAGTCCCTTACCTAGACCCCCTTTACGCGACACCTAATACCTCCTTAGCCAACTCCCGGTATGCAATAGCACCACGAGAACTCGGATCGAATGCTGTAATAGGCTGACCGAAAGAAGGGGCCTCCGAAATTCGTACCGCTCTCGGTATCACATTCTTGCAAACCTTGTCCCCATAAAACTTCCGCACATCCTCCACCACTTGTTCAGCAAGCTTTGTTCTTGCATCATACATTGTCAGCACCACCGTAGAAATATCTAAACTTGGATTGAGACTCCCCTGCACCAACTTCACGTTACGAAACAGCTGGCTCAAGCCTTCTAAAGCATAATATTCGCACTGTATTGGAACTAACACTTCACTGGCAGCCGATAATGCGTTAATAGTAAGCAATCCAAGTGATGGGGGACAGTCGATGAAAATAAAGTCGTAATCGTCAATCACCGCCTCCAATGCTTTGCGTAGCCTCAATTCACGCGAAAATGCGCTCACAAGTTCAATCTCTGCCCCAGCCAGATCGATTGTAGAAGTACACGCAAATAAGTTTTTCACCGCTGTTGGCTCAATGGCATCCTCTATTGAGACATCTTTCATGAGCACGTCATAAATGGTGTAGTCCAAAGATCGGGCGTCTATTCCCATACCTGTTCCGGCATTGCCCTGCGGATCCAGGTCGATAACTAACACCCTTTGTCCAAGATCTGCCAGTGCTGCAGCAAGATTGACTGCGGTGGTAGTCTTACCAACTCCACCTTTCTGATTCGCTATTGCGACTACTCTTGAATTGCCGCCAGAACTTGACATTTACTTCCTTCCAGCTGTGGTCTAAACAAAATATCTCTATCCGGATGTTCCACGTGGAACATCAAATCACTCTCAAAATGTGTTTCACGTGAAACAGTCTCAAAATATGGGTGACTTTTCTGGAATACCAACTCCACGAGGAAATTTAGCACTACTTTTTCTATCTCGAATCATCCACGAGTAAGAAAATTCAGATTTTACTAATTCGGGTGGGGAAAAGCCCAATTTAGCCAGTCCATCTCTAGACCAACGGGAAAGATCCGACCCTGGAGGTTCTGATACCAAAAGTACGCCACCGACCCGCAGAAGCCCGCTGGCATTTTCTGCGGCAACAGATGGTGTTGCGAAGCCTCGGGCTGTAACTAAATCAAACTTTCCCCGATTCGCCTCTGCGAAAGTTTCACTCCTTCCACAATACACTTCGACCCTATCGTCTAGCCCCAGTTGACTAACCATCCTGTGCAAAAAGAGGCCACGTTTCATCATGGAGTCGATTAATACAAATCTAGCCTCCGGAAACCAATGAGCAAGAAAAATACCTGGAACTCCAGCACCAGAGCCAAGATCTGCAACAAAAAAAGAAGGCGGAATTAATTCCGCCTTCAATATTAGATCAATTGATTCAGCAAATCCAACAGCGTGGTTATAAACCGTTTCAACAGGCTTTGGGCCAATAAACCCTATCTTTTGGGCTTCTAATAACCACTCCTGTAATTCCGCAGTTAGGATTCTCACATGCGTTACTCAGCCTGGGCCTCAGTGACTTCCTCTTTGGCCACTGGCTCAACAACTACATATCTCCGAGGCTCATAGCCCTCAGATCGGGTCATCACTCCTTCGATATCACTTACAATATCGTGGACAATCTTTCGATCTGCGGAACTCATAGCCTCGAAAACCTTACTAACCCCAGTATCGCGGACCTCTTCGGCCAACTTACGGGCAAATGACTCTAGCGCTATTTTTCTCTTTTCCCGGTAGCCGTCAATATCAACAACTATCCGTCCAGAACGTCCACCAGAGTTTCTCTGGACCACAGTACGAGTCATATCTTGAACTGCAGATAAAACCGTTCCTCTGGGTCCAATTAGGATCCCAAGGTCTGAACCGGTAATACCAATATTGATAGTCTCCTCTTCAATATCTTTTACTGCAACTATCCCTTCCAAGCCTATCTCATTGAGAATTCCAGCCAAAAAGTTCTGTGCAATTGTCGCCTGTTCGGCCAGCGATATCGATTCTGTTTCCATCTCCGGCAAATTCCCCTCGTCATCTTGAGTGTCCTGAACTTTAGAACCTCTATTGCTTCTAGACCTACTGTTCCTGCTGTTTTGTGACTGCTTTGAACTACCTCTCGTCGATACCGGCTGATCAGTTTCTTCGTCCTGCTTTTTCTCCTGGTTTTCATCTACCGGAGCTTGAGCTTGTTTAGCCCGCTCAACGTCTGGCCTTACCCTTCGTTTACGGGGTCGCCTGGTATCCTTTGACCTGGGAGCAGTAGGCTTTACTCTTGCCTTTACTCTTGCAAGCTTCTTGCTTAGTCCTAAAAACCCCGACTTTGGCTCCTCTAGTACTTCAAATTCTGCATCAGGATAATCAACTCCTAAAATATCAAGAGCCATTTCCTTTGCCTCTTCGACAGTACGGCCCGTAGTTTCTACCCATTCCATATCTGTAAACCTGTCTGAAAATATCGATTCTTATAATTACACAAAGTTAGGGCTTTGTGCCCCTTCTATTATTCTTCTTTTGACCCTTGGGTCTGATCTGGCCGCTGTTCTTTTGGCCATTATTGCCAGGCGGGGTGCTGCCATTGCTTGGATCTCTCTCCGCACTGGGACTCTTTCCATTTCCTTGCGTATTTCCAGGCTGGCTAGAACCATTTCCTTGGGTTGGATTAAAAAGCGCTCTAAATCCACCAAGCTTGGGTTTGACGTGATCAATCTCGTTAGTTCCAGCTGCTCTGGCATCTGCAGCAGCCTGAGCGTGCTTCTTCAGAACTGGGTCATGACGGTACATCAACTCCTGTTGTCCGA